>JAQGJZ010000286.1 GCA_028290385.1 Enterovirga sp. | reverse complement strand
TGTCGAGCATCAAGCCGATCAACTGATCGCCATCCGGGTGGCCGGCTTGCCCGGCCGCTTCTCCATGCGAGGTCGTCCAGGCACGAACCTTGACACGTCTTGCCGCAAATGAGAATGAACGTTCATTCTCATCTGCTCGGCCATGCTTCAGACCAATCAGAACGGGGTCGACCGCCGCACGCGCATCCTCGACGCGGCGGAGACCTGCTTCGTGCGCTCGGGCTTCCACCGCACCACCATGCAGGACGTCGCGGCGGAAGCCGGGATGAGCGCCGGCAACCTGTACCGCTACTTCCCGTCCAAGGACGCGATCGTCGCCGGCCTGTCCGAGCGTGACCGCCGCGAGGTGGCGGAGAGCTTCGCCATGCTCGACGAGGCGGGGCAGGATTTCATGGCCGGGTTCTCCGAACTCGGCCGCCGGCATTTCGAAGACGAGCCGCGCGAAAAGGCCGTTCTCTGTCTCGAGATCTGGTGCGAGGCGACGCGCAATCCGCTCTGCGCCAAGCTCACGGCGGATTTCGCCAACGACATCGTCGACCGGCTGACGGGCCTGCTCGATGCCGCCGCGGCCTCGGGCAACATCGCCCCGGCCATGGACACGCGCTCCATCGCGACCCTGATCTGCACGATCGCGGACGGCGTCATGGTTCGCCGGGCCACCCTCCCCGATTACGAGCCGGCGCGCGAGATCCCGGCGATCATGCACCTCATCTGCGCCCTCGTGTCGGGCGCCGTGCCGGCCATCTGCCCGCCCAACCCCACGGACGCCACGCCATGAAGCCCTCCCGCATCGCGGCCGCCGCGCTTGTCATCGGCGGAGGCGTCTGGATCGGGTCGGGCGTGCTCGGCCGCGACGCCGCCAAGCAGGCGGGCCAGCAGACCAAGGAGCCGGTCGCGGCGCCGCTGTTCAAGGTGGCCGTGTTGCAGACGCAGCCGCAGATGCATCAGCGCCGCGTCACGCTGTCCGGCCGCACGGAGGCGGACCGCAAGGTCTGGGCCGTCGCCCGCGTATCCGGCGTGATCCTCGAGCTGCGGGTGCGGCGCGGCTCGGTGGTGCAGGCCGGCGAGGTCATCGCCACGCTCTCGGACGAGGCCCGGATCGCGCAGGTGCTCCAGGCGAAGGCGCGGCTGGAGCAGCGCAAGTCGGAGGCGCAGGCCCGCCTGCGCCTGATCGAGCTCGGCTCCTACCCGTCCATCAACAGGCCGCAGATCGAGGCCGAGCTGCGCGCCGCCGAGGCGGGGCTCGCCCAGGCGCAGCTCGAGCAGAAGAAGGGCGAGGTGATCGCCCCGATGTCCGGCGTCGTCGTGGACGTTCCCGTCGAGGCTGGCCAGGCCGTGCAGGTGATGATGTCCGGCGTGAACGTCGCCGAGATCATCGCGCTGGACCCGATGCTCGCCGTCGTGGAGGTGGCCGAGCGGCAGCTTCCGGGCGTGCAGCCGGGCGGCAAGGCCGAGGTCCGCACCGTCACCGGCCAGCAGCGTGAGGGCACGATCCGCTTCGTGTCCAAGAAGGCGAGCGCCGGGACCCGCACCTACCGGGTCGATGTCGAGGTCAAAAACCCGGACGGCGCCATCCCGGACGGCGTCACGTCGGAGGTCGACCTGCTGCTCGCGCCCGTGCCGGCCGTGCGGGTGCCGCGCTCCGCCCTCACCTTCTCGTCCGACGGCAAGCTCGGCGTGCGCCATGTCGGCCAGGACGGCAAGGTCGCGTTCGCGCCGGTCTCCATCGTCGAGGACGGCCAGCACGCGCTCTGGCTCGGCGGGCTGCCCGAGGGCGCGCGCGTGATCGTCGAGGGCCAGGACTTCGTGAAGGAAGGCGAGGCGGTCGAGGCCGTCCCGGCCAAAGCGCAGGGGTGATGGTCCACCTCGTCATTCCGGGGCCGCGCAGCGGAACCCGGAACCCACGTTCAAGCTCCGGAGCCCTGTCGTGGGTTGCGGATCGTCGCTGACGCGCCGTCCGGAATGACAGCCATGAGAAACCCCGTCGATTACGCGATCAGCCACGCGCGGCTGACGATCTCGGTCCTGCTCTTCCTGCTGGTCGCGGGGCTCTCGGCCTACATCTCCATTCCAAAGGAGGCCGAGCCGGACATCAAGGTCCCGATCGTCTACGTGAACGTCACGCAGCGCGGGATTTCGCCGGAGGATGCCGAGCGGCTGATCCTGCGCCCGCTCGAGACGCAGCTCAAATCCGTCTCCAACATCAAGGAGATGCGCAGCCAGGCCTTCGAAGGCGGCGGCTTCGTGCTGGTCGAGTTCCAGGCCGGGTTCGATGCGAACCGCGCACTCGCCGATGTCCGCGCCAAGACGGACATGGCCAAGAAGGACCTGCCGCGCGACGCCGACGAGCCGGTGGTCCAAGAGGTCAACCTGTCGCTCTTCCCGGTGATCGTGGTGGCGCTCGGCGGCGACGTGCCCGAGCGGACGCTGCTGCGCTTCGCGCGCCAGGCCAAAACCGTGCTCGAGGGCCTGCCGGGCGTGCTCTCCGCCGAGCTGCGCGGCGCACGCGACGAGGCGGTCGAGATCATCGCCGAGCCGATGCTGATGAAGAGCTACGGCATCAACCTGTCGAGCCTCATCAACTCCTTCACGACCGGAAACAGCCTCGTGGCCGCGGGCGCGATCGAGGGCCAGTCCGGCCGCTTCGCCGTGAAGGTGCCCTCGCTGATCGAGACGCCTGCGGACGTGCTCAAATATCCGATCGCCGCCTCCGGGGCCGCATCCGTCACGCTCGGCGACATCGCCGAGGTGCGCCCGACCTTCAAGGACGCGACCTCGATCACGCGCATCAACGGCAAGACCGCGATCACGATCGAGGTGGTGAAGCGCACCGGCGCCAACCTGATCAACACGGTCGACGGCGTGAAGGCCGCGATGGAGCGGGTCAAGGGAACCTGGCCCGGCACGGTCGAGGTCTCGTTCACGCAGGACAAGTCCAAAACCATCCGGGACATGCTGCACGATCTGCAGAAAAGCGTGATCACGGCCGTGCTGCTCGTCTTCGTGATCATGCTGGTCGTGCTCGGCGGACGCGCCTCGCTGTTCATCGGCATCGCGATCCCGGCCTCGTTCCTCACCGGCATCCTCGGCCTGCAGATGGCCGGCCTGACCGTGAACATCGTCGTGCTGTTCGCGCTCATCCTGGCGGTCGGCATGCTGGTCGACGACGCGATCATCGTGTCCGAATTCGCCGAGCGCCGGATGGCGGAGGGGATGGAGCCGAAGGCGGCCTATTCGCTCGCCGCCAAGCGCATGGCCGGCCCGGTGATCTCGGCGACGCTCACGCGCGTCGCGGCGTTCTCCCCGCTCATGTTCTGGCCCGGCATCGTCGGCGAGTTCATGAAATACCTGCCGCTGACCCTGATCGCGAC
>JAQGJZ010000465.1 GCA_028290385.1 Enterovirga sp. | reverse complement strand
ACCGAGAGGGCGAGCCCGGCGAAGATCAGGGCCTCGGTCGCGAGCCGAAGATAGAACACGTCCCCGGTGCGCCAGGCGAGCAGGGCGAAGACCAGGCAGGCGGCGAGCAGGAGGGCGGCCAGGACATGCGAGGCGCGCATGGCGAGACCGAGCCGGTCCACCTGCCGCGCCCGCGGCACCGCAATCTGCGCTTTCATCGCGCTATCCACGACCGAGCCTCCCGAACAGGCCCTGCGGGCGCACCATGAGCGTGATGACCAGGATCCCGAACACGATCGGATCGGACCAGACCGGCGAGATGTAGAGGCTCGAAATGGCCTGGATCTGGGTGAGAACGAGCCCCGCCACGACCGCGCCGGCGATCGACCCCATGCCGCCCACGATGACCACCGTGAAGGCGAGCAGGATGAAGTCGCGGCCCATGGTCGGGAACACGGAATAGATCGGCGCCAGCAGAACCCCGGCGAGCCCCGCCAGCGCGATGCCGAACGAAAAGGCACCGGCGAAGACCAGCGACACGGGCACGCCGAGCGAGGCGGCCATGTGCCGGTCAAAGGCGGCGGCCCGCACCATGGCGCCGAGCCGCGTCTTGTAGACGACCAGCGCCACGGCCCCGACGATCAGCAGCCCGAAGACGATCAGGAACAGGCGGTAGTTCGGCAGCATCACGCCCAAGATCTCGACGGCACCGCGGATCGGCGTCGCCGGGCGTTGGGTGTTGGGCCCGAAGATGACGGCCAGCACCTCCTCGATCACGAGGCCGAGGCCGAAGGTCAGCAGCAGCGTCGTCGTATGCCGGTCGGGCGAGTTGAACACCCGCTGGATCAGGCCTCGCTCCACGATGAAGCCGGCCGGCACCATCAGGGCGGGCACGAGCACCAGGAGCAGCCCGAAATCGATTCCGGCGGCGCCGAGCGACAGCGCGAGATAGGCCCCGACGGCGTAGAACTCGCCGTGCGACATGTTGATGACGTCGAGCAGGCCGAAGATGATGGTCAGCCCGAGGGCGACCAGGATCACGGCCACCCCGAGGGACAGGCCGGTCACCATCTGGGGCGCTAAAACGAATTGCAGGTAGTCGAGCATCTCAATCCTTCACCCGCGCAGCTGCGTGCTCCGGCGACGGCGCTTCCGCGCCGCCGAGCCGTGGTGAGGCGGGCCGCAGGGCCCGCCTCAGAAGACGCACGGCCACTCGGCCGGGGTTAGAACCGCGTGCAGGAATCCGGACCGATCGCCTGATCGCCCGGGACCGTGCCCTTGATCTTGAACTGGCTCTTTTCGACCTGGACGACGTACATCGTCTGCACGGCCTGGTGGTCGCCGGCGCGCATGAGCTTTTCGCCCTGCGGGGTCGCCCATTTCAGGTCGCGCATCGCGGCCCGAACCTTGTCGGTCTCGGTCGAGCCCGCCTTCTCGACCGCCGCCTTGTAGAACAGGATCAGGCCGTAGGAATCCGCCCCGTAGAGGTCGGGATCGGCCTTGTAGGCGGCCCGGAAGGCGTCCACGAACTTCTTGTTCTCGGGCGTGTCGATCTGCGGCGAGTAGCCGACGCCGGTGGTGAAGCCGTCCGCGGCGGTGCCGATGGCGCTGACGTTCTGCGAGGTCACGGTGCCGGACGCGCCGACGACCGTCAGGTTGTTGAGCAGGCCAAAGTCCTGCATCTGCGTCAGCAGGCGGACGGTGTCGTTGCCCGCGGTGGACGTGTACAGCACCTGCGGCCGGGCCGAGCGGATCTGCCCGAAATACTGCGTGTAATCCTTGCTATCGAGCGGCGCGAACACCTCGCCGAGGCTCGTGCCGCCACGCTCCTTCACGCCCTTCTGGAAGGCCGCGACGGTCGAGCGGCCCATCTCGTAATCGGGACCGACGAAATACACCTTCGGGTTCGGCTTCTCCTTGGCGAGCCAGGCCGCGAGCGCAGCCGATTGCTGCTCGGCGCGGGCATTCACGCGGAACACGTTCGGCGAGCATTTGTCCGTCGTGATCGAGTCGGCGAAGGACACCGTCGTCGCCATCAGCTTGTTGGCACGCTCGGCGATCTGGCCGACTGCGAGCGTCGAGCCGGAATTCACCGTGCCGGTCAGGAAGTCGACCTTGTCGACCTGGAACAGCTTGTCGGCTTTCTGGACCGCGACGGCCGGGTTCGCCTCCTCGTCCTCGATGATCAGCTGGATCTGCCGTCCGGCGATGCCGCCGGCGGCATTCACCTCCTTGGTGGCGAGCTCCAGGCCCCAGCGCACCTGCTGGCCGATGGGCGCGTAGGTGCCCGAGAGGGGCGTGTCGACGCCGATCTTGATCGGGTCGGCGGCGAGCGCGAGCGGCGCGCTGGCGACGCTCACCAGCAGCGACAGGCTGAGCGTGCGGAATGTGTTGGCCATGATGTTCCCTCCTTTGGTTGGTCTTGTGGTTGGTCTTGGGGCCTAGTTCTTGCGCCGTGGCTGGATCGAGGTCGTCAGGCGGGCGATGCAGATGAGCTTGCCGCTGCTCTCGAGCCGCACCTCCCAGACATGCGTCTGGCGGCCGACATGCAGGGGCTTTGCGGTCGCCCGCACCACTTCGCCCTTGGCGACCGGGCGAACGTGGTTGGCGTTGATGTCGAGGCCGAGCGCCGCGAATTGCTCGCGATCGACCGCCATCTGGCTCGCGAGGCTGCCGACCGTCTCGGCCATGGCGAGCGAGGCGCCGCCGTGCAGGTAGCCCATCCGCTGGCTCGTGCGCTCGCCCACCACCATCTCGGCGACGAGCGCATCCTCGGCGATATCGACGAAGCGAATGCCGAGGTGATCCACGAGCGTGCCGGCCGTGAGCGCGGACAGCTCGTCCAGGCTCCACTCGCCGGCCCACAGGGTCGGGCTGGTCTGCACGGCGTCCATCTCAGCGGCCCGTGAACTTCGGCGGTCGCTTGGCGTGGAACGCCTCCACGCCCTCGCGGAAATCGTCCGACTGGCGCAGGCGGCTGTAGCAATGGCCTTCGAGCTCGATGGCGATCGACAGCGGCGAATCCTCGGTATCGTTGAGCAGCTTCTTGGCGGTGCGCTGGGCGATC
>JAQGJZ010000456.1 GCA_028290385.1 Enterovirga sp. | reverse complement strand
CGCTTGCCCTCCAGCGCCTTGCCGTCCTTGAAGCCAGCGCCCGGCTTTGCGACGAGGCCCGCGAGGTCTGGCGGCGCATCGCTGGTCTCGTCCGCGGCCGCGAACACCACGAGGTCCAGCCCCTGTGAGGCCGCGAGGATGATCGAGACGACGTTGCTGTAGGCGACCTGCAATTGGCCCGACATCAGGGCCGGGATGCCGATCGCGCCGCCGGAGGTCGGCGTCGTGTCGATCTCGAGCCCCTCGGCGGCGAAGAAGCCTTTTTCGCGCGCGACCTCGAACGACGCCGTGTCGGCGATCGGGATCGTGCTCACCCGCAGCTTCGTCAGCTCGGCCGCGCTCGCCGTGCCGGAGGCCAGGCCGAGGCCGAGCAGGGAGGCCGCCGCGAGCCGAACGGCGCGCGACATCGTCTTGCAGAGGAACATCCGATTCTCCTTTGGATCTCGGCAGGTTGGCGGAGTGCAGCCAGCCGCGGTCCGAACCGTCGCGGAGGTTAGGAAAATCGAAATTTCGGCGCAATGCCGATAAACGGCCGGGGTGATGAAGCTTTGGGCTGGCCCTTGCTCAGGCGCCTGTCTGCGCCAGACGCTCCAGCAGCGTGACCGTGCGGGCCCGCACGAGCGTGGCGTCGACCGGGCTGAACATCGGCCGGTACGGATTGCAGAAGGAGTGGCCGGCGCCGTCGTATTCGAGGATCTCGATATTCGGGTTGCCGGCGGCGTGCGCCTTGACGGCCTCGATCTCGGACACCGGCACATAGGGATCGGCGAGCCCGTAATGGAGCTGGATCGGGCCGCGGATGGTCGCGAGTTCGGCGCCCTGGCGCGAGATCCCGAGCCCGTAATAGCTCACCGCCCCCGCCAGATCGGTCGCCCCCATGGCAAGCGCGGCGAGCCGGCCGCCGACGCAATGCCCGACGGCCACGACCTTGTCCGGAACGCCGCGGATGGCCCGGAAGGCCGCGAGCGCGGCGCCAATGTCCGCGACCGCGAGTTCGCTGTTCATGGCGTCCAGCCGCTTATGGGCGATGTCCCGCTCCGGGCCCTCATACGCGAGGGTGCCGGGATTGGGGCCGCGCCAGAACAGGTTCGGCACAAGCGTCGTGAAGCCGTCCTGCGCAAACCCGTCGGCGGCTTCCGTCATGGCCGGCGTGAGGCCGAACATCTCCGGCAGAAGCAGGATCGCCACGCCCCGGGGCGAGGCGGCCGTCGCGAGATAGGCATCGAACACGCCCCCATCTGCCGACGTGATCTGGACATTGCCCACCAAAGCGACCTCTCCTCTCCACGACGAGCGCCGGGATGCTGCCCCGGGGCGCTGCGGCCTGGCACGGCCCAGCCCGAATAATCGGCCCAGTCTAGCTGCGGCGAAACGTTTGCCGATTAAGCACATGCGCCGAACGCTTGCGTCGGATCAGTGCCTGCCCGGGGCTGAACCAGCGCAGCAGGCATGCCGGAAAGGGCTGACATGCACCACCCCGATTCGAAGACGCTGCGGCTGTTCGTGCTGACCTGCGAGCTTCGCAATCTGAGCCAGGCGGCAGAGAAGCTGCACATGGCGCCATCGGCCGCCAGCCGCCGCATCCAGATCCTCGAACGGCAGGCGGATGCGGTGCTGCTGGCCCGGCGGCCGCACGGCGTCGAGCCGACCGCGGCCGGGCTGACCGTGCTGCGCTATGCCCGCGACATGCTGCAGATGACGGAGCAGCTTTCGGGCCTGCTCGACGAGCACCGGTCCGGGATCCGCGGCTTTGTCAGGATCAGTTCCTCCAGCTCCGTGCTGGTGCAGCGCCTCGCCTCGGACCTGTCGCAGTTTCTGACCGCGAATCCGGAGATCAAGCTCGAGCTGGAAGAACACCCGACGCTGGGGACGCTCGATGCCCTGGCCCGAAAGCGCGTCGACATGGGGGCGATCGTGCAGGGTGCCGAGGCCCATGCCTTCCGCAGTTTCCCGTTCGGGGGTGACCGCCTGGTCGTCGCGGCCCCGCCCGGTCACCCGTTCGAAGCGCTCGACCGCGTCCGGTTCGAGCAGGTCGCGGCGCAGGAGATCGTCACCCTGGAGCCGAGCACGGCGCTGCGGCGGCTGCTGGCCGAACGCGCGCGCGATCTCGGGCAGCACCTCAAGATCCGGGTGCAGGTGAGCAGCTTCGAGGTGGTGGCCCTGATGATCGCCAAGGGCCTCGGCATCGGCATTCTGCCCGAACATGCGGTGCGGCCCTTTGCGGAGGCGCTCGGCCTCAAGGTGCTCACGCTGGACGAGCCGTGGGCCTATCGCGAATTCGCCATTTGCGTCCGATCGCTCGAAGAGCTCGATGCGCCCGCACGGCGGCTGATGGCGTTCCTGCTCGGCCCGGACGGCCCGTGAATTCGAATTTTGCGAAATCAGACTCCGTCGAATTCAGTTTCAGCGCGAAAAACGACTGCTCTAAGGTCCTCGGGAACCCACCGCAGCAGCCTTGAAGGCTGCGCCCTTGCGAGCCGATGGCCGACGCCCGATTCCAGGACTGGACGTCTCTCTGCGAGGCTGAACGCCGGCGGGAGATGGCCGCGTGCCGCGGGCGCCTCGACGAGGTCGGCCCGGCGCTCAACGCCGTGGTCCAACTCGCCGGGCCGCGTGAGGCGGATTCGACGTCAGGTCCGCTCGCCGGGCTCCCTTATGCGGCCAAGGACATGCTCGACCGGGCGGACCGCGCCTCGGGCTGGGGCGGCGTTCGGCCGAATGGCACGCCCGGCGGCGTGACCGCGGGCGTTCTGCAGCAGCTCGATGCTGCGGGCGCCGTCGAGCTTGCGGTTTCGGCCATGACCGAGCTCGCCTACGAGCCCTCGGGCTACAACGCCCAACGCGGCCGCACGCTGAATCCCTGGCATCCCGACGTCGTCTCCGGCGGATCCTCCAGCGGCTCGGCCGCGCTGGTCGCCTGCGGGGCGGTCGTGCTCGGGATCGGCTCGGACACGGGCGGATCGGTGCGCATCCCGGCCTCCTGCTGCGGCATCACGGGGCTCAAGCCGACCGGCGGAGCCGAGCGCGACCCGGCCGTGATGCCGCTCGCGCCCAGCATGGACACGATCGGCTTCATGGCGCGGAGCGCCGCCGAGCTCGCCATGGTGCTCCCCGTCGTTTGTCCGGAGACCGGCGCCTCGCCGGCCGAGCCCTTCGGCCGGGCCGCGATCCTGGTGGATCGCGTGGAGGAGGCGAGCGCGGGCGTGCAGCGCGCCTTTGCGGCCGGCGTGGAAGCGCTGCGCGCAACCGGCGTCAGGCCGGGGGCGGTCCGCCTCGGCGACCTGTTCGGCGAGATCGACGGCCATGCGCTCACCGTGATGCAGGCCGAGAGCGCGCGCGCTCACGCAGCCCCGTCTGCCGAGGAGCTGCGGATCTCGTCCACGCTGAAGCGGCGACTGGCGAAGGGTTTTGAGATCGACGACGCGGCGCTCGCGGACAGCCTCGCCGCGCGGGCCGGGCTCGCCGAGGCGTTCTTCGCCCGGCTGGGCGGGGCGGAGCTGGCGCTACTGCCCGTGATGCCGCTCGAAACACCGCTCGCATCCCAGGCAGATCCCACGAGCGCCGATTTCCAGCCGCGCGTTCTCTACGCGATGAGCCGGTTCACCCGGTTCGTGAACTTCCTCCAATTGCCCGCCCTCTCGGTGCCGTGTGGCTTCGACGGGCGCGGGGTGCCGATCGGCCTCCAGATGATCGGCCCGCCGGGCAGCGAAGCACGCCTCCTCGCCACGGCAGCCCGCCTCCAGTGGGCCACGGCATGGCACGGCCGATGCCCGCCGGCCCTGGCCCGCTCGCACCCGCAGAGTCCGGAATCATGACGGCTCCCAAACCATCCTCCGCGCTCAACCACCTGCGCGTGCTCGACCTCACGCGCGTGCGGGCCGGGCCGACCTGCTGCAGGATCCTCGCCGATTTCGGGGCGGACGTGATCAAGATCGAGGCGCCCCAGGGGGTCGATCCCAACGAGGGGATCAGTGGCCGCCGCCTCGGC
>JAQGJZ010000283.1 GCA_028290385.1 Enterovirga sp. | reverse complement strand
CTCGACCAGTGGCTGGTCTGCGTGGCGATGAGCAGCAGCGTCCTCTGGTTCAGCGAAATCCGCAAATGGGCGCTGCGCCGGTGGCGATAGCTGTAGGAAACCCATCCGTCGCGCGGGTGGCGGCCGTGCGTGCGGGGTGCGGTGCGCTCGGACAGCACCGCTCGACGCGGCGCAAGATCCCGACGACCCGGACGACGAGGCGGCTCTGACCTCCGACATCGTCGCGCTCGCCATTCAGTACGGCGGCTGCCGCTATCGCCGGATCACCGCGATATCGCGGCAAGCCGGCCGGACCGCGACCTCGCCATTGCCCTGATGTGGCGGACCTTGGCTTTCACGACGTCCCGCGTCGGCGGCTCAGCTTCTCCACACGTTTCCAACGACCTTACGGAGATCATCGGGAACGGGCTTCCAAAGCCAGAGGATGCCTCTTTTCGGAGGCTTCCAGGGACGAGCCATCGCAAGAGCCATGTGTCCCACCCGTGTGCCAATGGGCGGCTCCGTCCGTATCGCGTGCGAAACTCACGAGCCGTCGCGCGACCAATCAGGGCCCCGGGAGCTGAAGGCGGGCGCCTGGGATGGGTCGGGGCGGATGGACAGGGGCCGGAGCCAAGTCTGAACGTCAACGAGGCCCCTGACCTTGACCGCCCCCCGTTCTGCAGCCATTGAAGCGGGCCGGCTTATCTCGATCTCGGCAACCGCGATGTATAGACGCCGTCAAGGCCGAATGGCGGCCTGGTCTGAAAGGCGTTACGCCCTGTTAAGTCTTGAGAAGGGCTTGATGTCAGGATCATAGACCACCGAAGCGGCGGACCTGAAATTCACCTTTGGTTAGGTATTGCGGGCAGATGATCAGGAAACGACTTTCATCGCATGTGGCCGCCCTGTCTCTTGGTGCCTTGGCAGCGACATCACACGCTGGTCTCCCGGCTACCGCACAGGAGCTGGTTTTTGGGGTGCTGGCGGGGTCTGCCGTCACCAACACCGGCACCACAGTCATCAGCGGGAGCGTCGGGGTCAGCCCTGGAACCGCAATTACCGGATTCCCACCGGGAATCGTGACTCCTCCCGGGGCGATCTATTCGAACACCGCGGTCGCAATCCAGGCACAGAGCGATCTTACCGCAGCTTACAATATTCTGGCGGGGAGGCCCGCCACTGCCAACCTGACGGGCCTGGGGCTAGGCGGCCTCGTGCTGACGCCCGGCGTATACGCGTTCGATACTTCAGCGCAATTGACAGGTCCTCTGACGCTGGACGGATTGGGCAATCCGAATGCGATGTTCATCTTCAACATCGGGAGCACGTTGACCACGGCCAGTGGTTCGTCTGTCGGGTTGGTCAACGGCGCTCAGGGCCGAAACGTCTTCTACAGAGTTGGAAGCTCGGCAACACTCGGGACGACCACGTCGTTCGCAGGAAACATCCTCGCGCTGACGAGCATCACCCTCAACACCGGTACCACGATCAACTGCGGCGCCGCCTTAGCCCGCAACGGCGCCGTGACTCTGGACACCAATACGATCGCAATCTGCACGGCGGCCGCGACAACGCCCACACCGACGCCCGCTCCGACACCCACGCCTACACCCACACCGACGCCGACGCCGACGCCCACTCCGACGCCGACGCCCACTCCGACGCCCACTCCGACGCCGACGCCCACTCCCACTCCGACGCCCACTCCGACGCCCACGCCGACCCCTACGACGCCGACCCCTACGACGCCGACCCCTACCCCCACTCCGACGCCGACCCCGGGATCGAGTGCCGAGCCAGCGGCTCCTCCCAGCGTGGTCCCGATCCTCGCCCCCATTTTGACGACGGTCTTAGTTGTCCCAATCCAGACGGCGCTACCGTCAGGGGCGACGCCGGAGCAGCGCGCCGTCGCTGCCGCCCTCGACCGGTTCGTGACGGGGGGTGGGAATCTGCCAGTTCCGTTCCGAAACCTCGTCAGCTTCCTCTCGCCGGCCCAGATGGGGGCTGCCTTTACGCGTCTGTCGGGGGAGGCCGGCAGTGGCACCGCGCCGACAGGCATCCAGGCCATGAACTCCTTCCTGTCGCTTACGCTCAATCAGCTCGGGGGTGACAGGATCGAAGCCGCAGGACAGCCGGAGAGCCCGCTGGACGAGCCCGTCTCCGCCTATGCCTCGTTCAATAGCGTGCCCGTCACGTACAAGGACGATGCCGCCACGACGGTTGGCTCACGCGGGTGGGGCGTCTGGGGCGCTACTTACGGCGGGCAGAGCACAACTGCGGGCAAGTTCTCCGCCGGGACTCACGACAGATCTGCTCAGACCTTCGGGGTCGCATCAGGCTTCGACTATCGGATTGCACCCAACGCCCGAGTCGGCTTTGCTCTGGCGGGCGGCGGCACCAACTTCGGTCTGGCGAACGGCCTGGGCGGCGGGAGAAGCGACATGGTCCAGGCCGCCCTGACCGGACGCATGGACCTGGATGCTGCCTACGTGGCCGGGGCGCTCGCCTACGGCTTCCATGACGTCTCCACCGCCCGTTATGTAGGCAGCGATCGCCTTAACGCCGAGTTCTCCGCCCACAACATCGCTGCCCGCAGCGAGGTCGGATATCGGTTCGCCCTGCCGGATATTGACGGGTTGCGGGGTGCGGGGTGGATTACGCCCTACGCAGCCGGCCAGGTGCAGGCCTTCCGCTTACCCTCCTACGTCGAGGATGGCGCCGGCTCCTCCGTCTTTGCCCTTGATTACGCTGCCCGGACGACAACGACGACCCGCACGGAAATCGGTACCCGGATCAGCCGGGCCATTTCGCTGGACAACGGAGCATCGCTGGAGCTCCGAGCTCGCACTGCATGGGTGCATGATACCTGGTCGAACCTCGGCGTGCTCGCCGCCTTCCGTGCCCTGCCCGGATCGAACTTCTTCGCAGCGGGCGCCAAGCCGGTACCAAACTCGCTGCTGATCGCCGGCGGGGCCGAACTCCGCTTCGCGAATGGCTTATCCGTCGCGGGTTCATTCGAAACGGAACTTGCGGAGCGCTCGCACAGCTACACCGGCAAGGCAGGATTGCGGTACACTTGGTGAGGACATCGTTGGCACGCTACGCTGCCGCAGGTCTCAGGTCCGGCAGAACAAAGGTGCTGAGTTCCCTCGCGGAGCACCGGAGACGGAATCCGCCAGTCTCGCTTTGGCTGGCGCTGTTCGTCTCGCTCGGCCTCGGCGCCGCACCTCCTGTTCAGGCACGGGAGGTCGTCAGGTTCCCTACTTCCATGCAGCCGGGCAGCATCGTCGTCAGGACGGGCGAGCGACGGCTTTATCTTGTCCGCGACGACGGCACGGCGCTCCGTTATCCCGTCGCCGTAGGGAGGCCCGATCGGCAGTGGTTCGGCGAGAGTGTCGTGCTTCGCAAGCATGTCAGGCCTGCCTGGGCGCCGCCGGAAGGGGTTCGGCGCGATCACCCCACGCTCCCCGCCGTTGTTCCGGCGGGCGCGCCGAACAACCCGCTCGGGGAACGCGCGCTCACGCTGCCAAATCAGTATGCGATCCACGGCACCAATCGGCCAGCTTCGATCAACACCTTCGCGTCATACGGTTGCATCCGGATGTTCAACGAGGATGTCATCCACCTGTTCGACCGAGTAGAGGTCGGGGCTCGGGTGGTCGTGGAGCGTTGAACCGCCCTTAAGCCTGCACAACCCGCCCGGCGGAACGATCGTGTCCGAACCAGAGGTGTGTGCCGGGGGCGATGCCGCTGCCCAGGCCTAGCAAGCGCGGCAGAGACCGAAGCGAGCCCTGGCTCCTACCCGGGGCGGCCAAGAGAACAGCCCACGGCGCCGGCTCAAGGGAGACGGGGATTCAACTCCGTCCCAGAAGATGGGCCAGGGGGCCCAAACCCCGGCTACAGGGTCGGAGGCTGGTCGTAGAACTCGACGTGCATCCGAACAGGCCCGATCGGCTCCACGAAGTGCGGCTGATCGGGGTGCACCAGCCCCGGGCGGCCGGGCTCCAGGATCTGCTCCGAGCGCGGATCGAGCACGCAGTACCGCAACTGGCCCGCCAGCACCCGGATGACGCCCCAGACGCCGGGCTTCGTGCGATGGTCCCGGCGCAGCCCCGCCGGCAACGTGGTCTCGTCGAAAATTGGCGTCCGCCTGTATGGGACCGGGCCCGTGGGGGCCGGTTGCGGGCCGTTCACGACGGGGTCTTTGTCCGGACCCGCCCGGCGCGGGCCACGAGGTCGATCATGTGCGCTGCCGCGTGCACCGTCAGCGGGTGTTGCGTGAAGCCCGGCCGAGGAGAAATGTAGGTCGCCATGTCACGAACGACCTCCAACTGCCGGTCCGACGCCTCCGAGAGCAAGCCGATGAGCAGGTTTTCTAGGGCGATGACGCGAACGCGGAGCTGCACCAGTTCCACGTTCGTCAACTCGGGAATCTCGGCGGGTTGCAAGCCCTCCGGCGGGCCGGCGCCGCCCTCGTTGTCCCACCTGGACAGCGCCAAGTCCCGCAGCTGGGTTGGCTCGGAACGGCCGGGCTTGTCATGGATCATGCGCGCTCTCCCGTGTGGACAGGACCGGCAGTCCTGGTCGTGGCCATCGCACGCTCGACCGTGGATGCGTCACCTGCCTGCTCGCCGCATGCGGCGCGTCGCGCGGCCTGGCTGAACCTCCCGTCAGGACCCGCTGCCTCGCACTGAGCACAGATATAACGCTCGGCATGATCAGGCGGTTCTTTTCGGGCGACCGGGCCATTGTGATCAGGTCCCGATCTGGTTGGCTTCCGCCACGCGGATGCAGCGCAACGGCTTTGTCACGTTGGGCTGGCGCGGTCGGCTCGTCGTATGCGCCGATCCCCATTCCATGGTCATCGTTTCCCGCTGGAGGTCATCCAGTACGCGGTCGCCGCCGACGAGACCCTCGGTGATGCAGCGGGCGAGCACCGTATCGAAGAGGCGGCGCACAAGGTCGCTGCCGCGGACGCGGCCATGCCGGTTGTTTGAGAAGGTCGGGTGGTCCGGCACGCGGCCGTCGAGCCCGAGCCGGCGGAACCACCGGTAGGCGAGGTTCGGCCCCCGTCTCTCAGTGGGACTGAATCAGCAGGGCAGCGGTATCGGAACAGCCGTATCCGTCGTGGCTACAATTACTTAGGTCGTGGCGGAGGGAGGCAGTCGCGTGCGAACCGGTCTCCGGTCCGGCTTTCCCTGCTAGACAGGGAATGAACAGGGAAACGGGCGCTCTCTGACCCCGAACCGGACGGATCGCGGGCGGAGTGGCCGTTAGGGCAGGCACTTACATCCTAATTCCCTGCTCGCGGGAACAGGGAATTGTAAAACTCAGATCAGGGACTGAGCGTGCCGCGACCAGGGAACTGGCCTACTCCGATCAGATCGAGCCTCGGCTCCAGCGCTCGAAGCGTTCCGCGGC
>JAQGJZ010000430.1 GCA_028290385.1 Enterovirga sp. | reverse complement strand
TCGCCAGTCGCGGGAACGTAGAAGTAGTTGCCCGCGATGCCGTGCACGGCCGGCGGCCGGCCCGGGATGATCGAGATGTTGTTCGGGTTGGTGAAGCTCGGGATCACGGAGAGCGCGGTCGTGCTGGCGCCCGTCCGCATCAGCCGGTCCAGATTGGGGGCGATCCCGGCCTGGATCGTCCGCTCGATATAGTCCGGCTCCGACCCGTCAATGCAGACCACGACGGTCGGCTTCCGCGGCCAGCGATAGGAGCGGCCGTTCGCCGTGACGTCCTGGCCGATGCGCGCTTGCATGGTCATCCGCTTGTCCTCAGGCCGCCTGCGCCGATTGCCGGAGATCGAGACCCATCTCGCGGAGCACGTCGGCCACGGCCTCCACGGCGCCCCGCATCTGGTCGGGCGTGATGCGGCCGATGCAGCCGATGCGGAACGTCTCGGCCACCGTGAGCTTGCCCGGATAGATCACGTAGCCGCGGTCCTTCAGGGCGTCGTAGAAGCGGCCGAACGCGAAATCGGGCGTCGCGGGCATCCGGAACGTCACGATGATCGGCGCCTGGAGGCCAGCGGGCAGCAGCGGCTCGAAGCCGAGCGCCTCCATGCCCCGGATCAGGACCCGGCAGTTTTCGGCGTAGCGCCCGCCGCGTCCTGCGACCCCGCCTTCGGCAAAGAACTCCTCCAGGGCTTGGTGGAACGCGACGATCACGTGGATCGGCGGCGTGAACCGGTACTGGCCGGTCCGACCGAAAGCCTCGTGCTGGTCGTAGAGGTCGAGCACGAGCGTCGTGGCATTGCCCTTGGTTTCGGCCAGCGCGTCCCGCCGGCAGATCACGAAGCCGAGCCCCGGCACGCCCTCGATGCACTTGTTGGAGGAGGCCGCGACCGCGTCGAACCCGACGGAGCGCGAGTCGAGGGGGAGGGCGCCGAAGGCGCTCATCGCGTCCACCAGCAGGCGGCGGCCGTGCCGGGCGACCACCTCGGCCACCTCCGCGACCGGGTTCAGGATGCCGCTGGTCGTTTCGCACTGAACCACGAACACGTGCGTGATCGCGGGATCGGCGGCGAGCGCCCGGTCGAGCGCGTCCGGGTCGACCGGCTGGTCCTCCGCGGTCTCCTGCACCAGCGCCGCCCGGCCGGCGATGTCGAGAATCCGTTTGGCGCGGTGGCCATAGGCGCCGTTCACGAGCAGCAGGCACTTGCCGCCGCGCCCGACAAAGGTCGTGAGCATCGCCTCGACCGCGAAGGTCCCCGAGCCCTGCATGGGCACCGTCACGTAGCGCTCGCCGCCGTGCACGATCTCCGGCAGTCGCTCGAGGACGGCCTTGTTGATCGCCACGAACGCGCCGTCGCGCGAGCCCCAATCATGCACCATGGCCTGCTTCACGGAGCGCGAGGTCGTGAGCGGGCCGGGCGTGAGCAGGAGCGGATCGCCAGTTTCGGAGGCGCCGCGCGGGGCCTGGTCGTGCGTCATGGCGAGCCTTTCAGCCGAGCTTGATGGTGACGATGCCGGCGACGATGAGAAGCGCCGCGATCCCGCGGGCTGGGACGAGCGGCTCCTTCAGGAGCACGACCGCGATCAGGGTCGCGAACAGCACGCTTGTTTCGCGGAGCGCCGCGACGAGCGCGATGGGCGCCACCGTCATGGCCCAGATCGCGATCCAGTACGCGCCGAGCGACATGGCCCCGCCGGCGAAGCCTGGCAGGAGAAAGCGCCTCATGGGGACGAAGGCGGCCGGCCCGCGCCGCCACAGCAGGTAGAGCGGCAGCGGGATCGCGTCGAACACGAACAACGCCGCCGAATAAGCATGCGGATCGCCCGCGATGCGCGCGCCGATCCCGTCCACCAGCGTGTAGCCGCAGATGATCACGGAGGTGAGAAGCGCAAAGCCGACCGCGCGCCGGTCGAACTGCGCTCCCTTGGCGCGCAGCGACATCAGCCCGATGCCGGTGCCGAGGACGCCGATCCCGATCGCGGCCAGCGGGGCCAGCGGCTCGCGCACGAGGACCAGCGACGCGAGCGTGGTGAGAAGCGGCGCCGTGCCCCGGGCGATCGGATAGACCTGCCCCATATCGGCGTGCCGGTAGGCTTCCGACAGCGCCAGGTAATAGCCGAGATGGATGGCGACCGAGGCCAGCAGCCACGGCCAGGCCTCCGGCCGCGGAAGGCCGAGCGCCAGCAGGAAGGGCAGCCCGATCACGCCGGCCAAGCCGGTCACCAGCGTCATGGCGATGAACGGTTCGAGCCGCACCTTGAGCACGGCGTTCCAGCCCGCATGCATGGCGGCTGCGAGCAGGACGGCGAGGAAGACGCCCGTGCTCATGCGGCCCGGAGCTGGGCCTGACCACGTGTGCCGCACCGGGCGCTTGGAGGGGAGACCGGGCCATCGCCCATCATCGATCCGTCCGGGGATGGTCCGGCTATTCTAGGCCCGGAATCCCCAAGCGCAACGCGAAAGCACAAATAACCACATATTCAGTCGGGGACGATGATCTCCGTCCCCCGCTCCCGGAAGGCTGCGGCGAGCGGCTCCGGCGGCTCGGAATCCACGATCAGCCCGGCCGCGAGCTCCGCGTTGGGGATGCGGATGGGTGTCAGCCGGCCGAACTTGCTGCTGTCGGCGACCAGGTAGGCGCGCCGGGCGGCGCTCAGCATGCGGCCGCGCTGCTCGGCCGCGACCCGGGTGAAATCCGTGACCTCGCCGTCCTCCGAGATGCCGGCCGCGCCCACGAAGGCGAGGTCGAAGCGGAACCGGTCCAGCGCCTCGATCACCTCCATCCCGAACGCCGCCTCGTCGACGCAATCGACCTCCCCGCCGAGCATGTGAACGCGCGTGCCCGGGACGCGGCACATCACGAGCGCGATGGGCAGCGAATTGGTCGCGATCGTGAGGTCCGTCTTGCCCGCGAGGGCT
>JAQGJZ010000398.1 GCA_028290385.1 Enterovirga sp. | reverse complement strand
CAGCCGGTTGCCGTGCCGCCGCAGACCACCTGAAGCGCACCCGGGTCCATTGGAGTCGCCTTCGAGGCTGCACCCGGTCCGGGCCGAGGCGCACAGATCGCGCGACCTGCGCCTGCGCGAGCCGGACGAGGCGCCGCAAGGGCCCCGCCGGCCGGGCCCCTGGATCAGCTCGCGGGCTGGGCGAGCTTGTCCTGCGTCCGCGTCTCGAAATCAGAGGCGTCGTGCCGCTCGAGCAGTTGCTCGGACGGTTCGCCCGCGATGCGGTTCACCATGCGGCCGCGCTTCACGGCTGGGCGCGCGTGGATCTCGTCTGCCCAGCGCAGCACGTTCTTGTAATCCTGCACCTGCAGGAACTCCGCGGCGCCGTACTGCCAGCCCTTCGCGAGCCCGCCATACCCGGGCCAGATCGCCATGTCGGCGATCGTATACGCGTCGCCGGCGACGAATTGCGTCTCGGCGAGGCGGCGGTCTAGCACGTCCATCTGCCGCTTGGTTTCCATCGCGTAGCGATCGATCGCGTATTCGATCTTGAACGGCGCATAAGCGTAGAAATGCCCGAACCCGCCGCCCAGAAACGGCGCGCTGCCCATCTGCCAGAACAGCCAGGATAGAGTTTCCGCCCGCGCTGCAGCGTCAGTCGGCAGAAAGGCGCCGAACTTCTCCGCCAGATGGACCAGGATGGCGCCGGATTCGAACACCCGGATCGGCGTTGCGCCGCTGCGGTCGAGCAGCGCGGGGATTTTGGAGTTCGGATTGACGCCGACAAAGCCGCTCGAGAACTGCTCGCCCTCGCTGATGCGGATAAGCCAGGCGTCGTATTCCGCGCCCGTGTGGCCGGCCGCGAGCAGCTCCTCGAGCATGATCGTGACCTTCACGCCGTTGGGCGTTCCGAGCGAGTAGAGCTGCAGCGGGTGCTTGCCGACCGGCAGGTCCAACTCGTGCGTCGGCCCGGCGATCGGCCGGTTGATGTTGGCGAAGCGGCCGCCATTGGCCTTGTTCCAGACCCAGACCTTCGGGGGCGTGTATTCGGGCGAGCTGCTCATTCCGGGATGGCTCCAGCGTTCCGCGCAAGGCGCAACGTGTCTCAAGCCTAGCCGACGCGGCGGCGCAATGCCTCGCGTCGCGCGGCCGCGCACAGTAGGGAGCCGCCTCTGCCCCAAAAGCGAAGGGCCGCCCCTGCGGGCGGCCCTTCCATCGTCTTGCACGGTCAGAACAACACGTGGAGGCGGCGCTTCGCAGCGCGGCCAGAAACCCTTCAGGCCCGCGCCTCGAGGGAGGCGGAGGTCAGGGTCACGGCGATCAGTGACCGCATCACACAACGATGAGACACTCGATCACCTCCTTTCGATACGTTGCAGGGAAGGGGAATATGGGTAGAGAAGTGGGGCGCACAAACAGCCCCGGCATCATAGCCTGTGGACAGATTGCCGCTGTCCCGCCACCCGCGATTCCCCCATGACGACCGCCGCCCCCCCGGCCCCGCCTGCCGAGCGCCGCCGCACCTTTGCGATCATCTCGCACCCGGATGCCGGCAAGACGACCCTGACCGAAAAGCTCCTCCTGTTCGGGGGCGCCATCCAGCTCGCCGGCGAGGTCAAGGCCAAGCGCAACCGCGTCTCCACCCGGTCCGACTGGATGGGCATCGAGAAGGAGCGCGGCATCTCCGTCGTCACCTCCGTGATGACCTTCGAATACGCCGATTGCGTCTTCAACCTCCTCGACACCCCCGGCCACGAGGACTTCTCGGAGGACACCTACCGGACCCTCACGGCGGTCGATTCCGCCGTCATGGTGATCGACGCCGCCCGCGGCATCGAGGCGCGCACGCGCAAACTGTTCGAGGTGTGCCGCCTGCGCGACATCCCCATCGTCACCTTCATCAACAAGATGGACCGGGAAAGCCGCGACCCGTTCGAGCTCCTGGACGAGATCGAAAAAACCCTCGCGCTCGACACCGCCCCGGTCACCTGGCCGATCGGCCGCGGCCAAAGCTTCGCGGGCACCTTCGACCTCGCGCACAACCTCGTGCGCCGGCTCGATGCCGACGAGCAGCCGATCGCGGTCTCCGGCCCGGACGATCCGAAATGCATCGAGCTCCTGCCGGAACACGAACGTGAGAACTGGCTCGAGGAGGTCACGCTCGCCCAGGAAGGTCTCAAGCGCTTCGAGCTCGCGCCGTTTCGCGAGGGCCACCTCACGCCCGTCTTCTTCGGCTCCGCGCTGAAAAACTTCGGCGTCCGCGACCTCATCGACTCGCTCGCCGCCATCGCGCCCTCCCCGCGCGGCCAGGAGGCCGACAAGCGCTTCGTCACCCCGGACGAGCGCGGCATGACGGGCTTCGTGTTCAAGATCCAGGCGAACATGGACCCTAACCACCGCGACCGCATCGCCTTTATGCGCGTCTGTTCGGGGCGGCTTGAGCGCGGCATGAAGGCAAAGCTGGTGCGCACCGGCATACCCATCTCGCTCTCCGCACCGCAATTCTTCTTCGCTCAGGACCGCGCCATCGCGGACGTGGCCTGGGCCGG
>JAQGJZ010000275.1 GCA_028290385.1 Enterovirga sp. | reverse complement strand
GGCCTGCTCCGGCGCCCCCCCGCGCGCCAGCGCAAGGGTCATCGCGGTGACGAAGCATCCCCTGCGCCGGAAGCGCCGCGTACGGGCGCACGCGCCGAGCTCCCGATCCTGTGTTCGATGACCGTTCGCAAGCGCCAGAGTTCCTGCGTCCTTCGACTGACCGAACCTCAAGGTCCGTCGCCGGGGGCGTGGGTCATCTCAGAGTTCGCGCAGGCACGCCCGCGATGATCAGCAGGATTACCGTTCGAGTGTTTGAAGGTAAGCGATAAGGTCGCCGATCTGCGGGGCGTCCAGTTGGAACTGCGGCATCGTGGGATGTCCAGTTACGATGCCTTCCGAAAACGATTCCTCAAGGTCGGCGACGGGGTACCGCTTGTGCAGGTCGCGCAGTGGAGGTGCGGCCGCTAGTGGGCTGGCGTCGGTCAGACGAACCGCATGGCACGATGCGCAGTTCGTCTGCACGAACAGCAAGCCCCGCTGTGCGCGTGCCTCCTCGGCGGCGCCGGGCTGGCTAAAAGCCAGGAAACTGGCGCAAAGGCAAAGGCAACGTATCAACATACCATCTCCACTCTCTCCTGCCCTGAAGGGACCCCCTCTTTCAGAACCCAGGCTGAGCGCCGGGGGGCGAATGCAATCCCAGAACCGCCGCGCGGAAATGTTCAGTGAGAGAGAAAAATCGGCAATCGTGGGTTTGAAAGTAAGCCCTTCGTCGCTCCGCCTAAGACAAAGTCGCGCAATTTGGAGTGGCCGTAGGCGCCCATGACCAGGACGTCGAGCCCGTTCGTTGTCGCGTACTCCTCCAACGTCTCGCCAATCGATCTTCCTGCTGCGTCCTCTTCGTCCAGCACCACCTGGATGCCGTGGCAGCCGAGATGACGGGCTAGTTCCGACCCCGACCGTCGCGTCTCGATGACTTTCTCGTTCCTCACGGTGACCACGTGGACGTACTTCGCGCGTCGCAGGAGCGGCATCGCGCTCGCGACGGCGCGTGCTGCCGGACGGCTGAAGTCCCAGGCAATGCCAATCGCGTCGAGCGTCACGCTCTCTGTCCGATCCGACACCTCGGGCAGGATGAGGACGGGCAGGCCGGATTCGAAGATGACCGCTTCAGCGACCTCTTGCCGAAAGTCCGAAGGGCTCCCGACCGGAATGATCGTCAGGTCACGCATGCGCGCATGCTCCGTGACGATCTCAGGAATCTCCGCGACCGTGCAAGTTTCCACGACGTGGTCGTGGGCGACAGCGCGCTTCGTCGCGGCATCCTCGAATGCCCGGAGAAGGGCACGCGAGTTGTTGACGCTCTTGGCACGCTCCGCCGCGACCAGGCCAGGAATGTCGATGGCGAGGCTGCCCAGGACGCTGTTTGGCACGTGCATGTCGATCTCGAACGAGAGAGCGGAAATGCGCGCGCCCAAGACCTCGGCGATCTCAACCGCTTGGTCAACGGCAGCGGCTTTTGTAGCCTCTGGGTAGGTGGACAATTGAAGCAATAGATCCTGGAAGGCCATCATGCTCTCCACCAAAAAGGGGGCGCGGGGTGTCCGTCGACGCGTGTCCCCTAAAAGGACGGCGCTTCGACGAGCACTCGTTCTGGAACGACGAAGCCATGCGCCATCACCAACAGGGAAACATATACACGCTTCACCAGGGGGGCGGCGGGACAACAACCGGTAGCCGCTATTCATAATTGCAGCCGAGCTCTCAGCATCCACTGGGATCACTGCGGGATCTGGAGTGACCCGATTACGGACCCGGGCTCGATCCTGGTTCCGGGGGGGCACGGACGTTCTCAGAAGGCCCGCGGCAGGCGAGATAATCTCGTGGAGGCCCCTTCTATCCTGATCATCGCCAAGGGCTCGCCACTAGGGACAGAGGTCCGATCGGCGACAAGCATCGTTCCAGTAAGCCTTCAAGCATCATGCTCGCCGTCCAGAGGTCATCGGGCACGCAAATGTCTGACGTCGGATCGTCCTTGTTGTTCGCCCACGAGAATAGCGACCCGGCTTGCGGCAGTAGACCAGCTCGACATCGATCCCGGACGGGCGGCCCCGGCAAAGTCGCTGCTGCTTCGGAGGAAGCCCCTCGGGTAGGTTCGCCGCCTATCGAGCCGTCTTGTTTCCCGCTCGCGCGAAATCAACCAGCGTGCTGGGTGTCGCCGGATCCAAAACGGCCCGCGATTTCCGTACGCATTCGGTGATGTGGGTGAGGGCTGCCCGTATGCGAGGGATGTCGCGGATGTCCTTGTGCACGATCAGGGAGAGGGTGGCGCGCGGCGGGTCGTTCGGTGCGTCGAGGCGGACCAGCCCAGCCAGCGTATCGGCGCGGAAGCACGCCAGGCACGCCAACCCGCCTCCGTGAGCCGCCGCAACGACGGATACTTCGTGGCTGCTCGTCTGCATCGCGACGCGGGCGCGAGGCGCCAGGTCGGTCAGCCAGGCGGTCTGGGTCATTTCATGATCGTCGCCGAGTTGCGTAATGAGCGAGTGCCCCGGACAACCATCCTCCATGTCGGGTTTGCCGCGCTCCTGGAGATAGCTCGGGCTCGCGTACAAGCCGAACGCGACGCTTCCGATGCGCCGGACCATGACATCATGTTGCTCGGGCACCGTCAGGCGCACCGAGATATCCGCCTCGCGCATCGCCAGGCTAAGTTCGCGAGAGTTTGGGATCAGTTCGATCACGATGTCTGGATGGGTGGCCTGCAGCGCAGAAAAGCATGGTGCCAGGATGTGCGCGCCGACCGTCTCCGCGCAGGTCACCCGTACCAAGCCGCTGAGTTGGGTGTCGCGACCACTTACGTCGCGCTCGACCGTAAGGATCTCCGCCTCCAGGCGTTCCGCCTTATCACGGAGCTCCTGGCCCGCCAGCGTCGGCACGTAGCCGCCGGGCGTCCTATTCAGGAGCCTCACGCCTAGGCTTGCCTCAAGCGAGGTCAATCGCCGTCCGACTGTGGACTGCGCCACATGCAGAGCCTTGGCGGCTGTCGAGAGGCTCCCGTGTCGGGCGAGGGCGAGAAAATAACGAAGGTCGTCCCAGTCGACCATCAACCAGCTGCCGCTTGTTTCTGCATTCCGAACCTCCGACTTTGCTTCAACCACTCGGTGGGTGTTGCCCTATCGTGCCCCGACGCGAAGGCCCCGGCATCACCGTGGATTGTCGAAAGGTGTCGGCCGCCCTTCAGCCGTGAACCCCGAGAGGGCAACCCATGACCCAACCCATCGATAATGCAGGCGTTCCAAGACCGGCGGCTTCGACCCCATGAGTGCGCAGCGCGAGGCCAGTTCCGCAAAGGCGGTCCGAACCCTTAGATGCCGCACCGTCGCCGACGGACGCCTGCGGCAGTCGAGCTACATCCGGGACCTTCCTCCACAGCGGGCCGAGGATGCAGAGTCGGCCAGCCTGCTCAGCGAAGCCGTCGCTCCGAACGCCTCCGAGGCGCTGCTCGCGGCATTCGGATCGTGTCTCGCGGTCGGCATCCACGCGAACGCCGTTGCGCAAAGCATCCCTATACGAGCGCTGGAGGTCGACCTCGCGGCCGACATTAACGCCTCTGCCGTGTGGGGCGCCGGGGATCTTAGCCCTAAGACCATCGGATTCGAGGCCATACGCGTGTCCGTCCGGATTGACGCGGACGCTCCGCGGAAGATCCTCGACGCGCTCGTGAAACATGCCGTCCTTTGGTCGCCCGTTGCGAACACGCTTCACAATCCCGTCCATCTGGACGTGACATTGCTGCCCACCGCAGCCGGGGAGGCGACCCATCCCTGACCGGATGTCTGCCTCTCTACCCGTCGCGTCGCTGCTCTTGCGGCAGAGATCGCCGGCACGGCAGAGATCGACGGTCAGCCCGGCGGCATCGTGTTCACGGCGGGAGGCTCCCTGCGCGGCGTCCATGCAGGGTGTCACGACCGGCGGCTTAGCGCCCCGCCTCGCCCCCGCGGCCGGAACCACCGTATCGGCTGGCACCGTGAGCGCTATCGGTGGCCTCGGATGAACGTCCTTGGCCCGCATGGAAGCCGAAAAGCTTCGGGGCAGCACGCCGCACTCTGGCGGAAAACCTTACAGATCTCGCAGCGCGGACGCGCGTCAGAAAGCACAAAAAGGGGCGGCGAGGCCGCCCCTGGTTCAGCTGAAGGTTTCCGCGATCAGCGCTCAATCCGCCGTAAGCGGGCTAGGCCGCCTTCTGGTGCGGTACCTTCGGGAATGTGTCGCGGGCCTGCTCCACGGCCTTCAGAGAGGCCGCCGCAATCGCCTGGCTATCCTGAACCATGTGCTCCAGGCCTTCGCGAACCAACTCGCTTTGGATGGTGGTGAACTCCTGGATCGACTTGGAGCCGGCGAGCCGCTTCATGCCTTCCAGGTTGCGCCGCCACTGCTTCTGGCTGAGCTCCAGCCAGCTCCGTGAAGCGTCCTGGAAAGCCTGTGTCAGCACCGTCCCGCATCGGGTGACGACGTCCATGTTATCCTTCGACTGCACGGCGAGGCGCTCGTTCGCTTCTCCCGAGAAGCCGAGAGCGCGGGTGACGCGCTCGGATGCCTCGTTGGCGTGGTGTGCGGCCGCATGGATGCCCGTCTGGAACAGTTGCTTTGCATCCTCGGTGGCCCTCTTGTTCATGTCGGCCGTCGCGTTCACGCCATCGCGGGTGCTCTCCGTCGCGTCGGACAGCACGTTCGCGGGCTTGCCGCCGTGAACCTTCCCCCCGTCTGCGAGCTTCGTGATTGTCTCGCCCTGTCTGGGCTGCGTAGTGCTCTGATTGAACGCCATGTAATGTCCCGCGCCATTCAAGCCGCTGCTCACTGATCTCCGCTTTTGCCGAGATGTCCGCGCCCTAGCGGGGGGAAACACCAGTCATGCTGCAGCGCGAAGGTGGAGGAATATTCGGTTTAGCACAAGGGGAAAGCGACCGCGGGCCAATGTTTGCGGCCCAAGAGGCTGATAATGCTACGAACTACGTTCAGCCTGCTGCAGTTTATACATTCGTAATTGCGCAAAAATCGGCATCACGAGGGTGTAATCCGGTCTGGACGTTGCGATATGATCATTCTGGCCTGCGTTGGACGCCAGTTTCCCAATAGGAGTTGCAGATGATTATCAGCGCCCACCACCCCTGGATGAACCAGCCAACCGGGCAGGTCTTCGTCGCTATCGCGGTCGCGGCTGTGATCGGTGCGACCTTCCTGTCCTATCTCGGCTTCAAGTGATCCGGGTCGAGCCGGCGGCTCGGTGCGGGCTCGCTACCGTGTCCCGTGCCGGAACGGCCAGATGAACCCCTTCGGGCTCGTCATACCGGGGCTGGTCGGCCTGGAGGCCGTTCTCGTCATCCTCAGGCTCCGCAAGGTCATCGCCTGGCGATGGTGGATGATAACCCCCCTCTGGGTCGGGTCCGTCATCTTCATGGTCGAG
>JAQGJZ010000351.1 GCA_028290385.1 Enterovirga sp. | reverse complement strand
CGGAGCGTGTCCGCTCGGGGATGCCCATGTGCTCGACCGCCGGGTCGCCGGCGAGTTCGCCGCGCTGGTCGATGGCGATCGCGACGGAGATGACCCCCGCGAAGGCCAGCTTGCGCCGCTCCGGGATCGCCCTGTCCAGCGAGCCGGTGACGATGTCGCCGTCCCGGTAGAGGCGGCCGGCCGGCACATGCGCAACCACCTCCGCCGTGCCCGGCGCGAGCTTCACGACGGTGCCGTTGCGGGCCTTCACGACGTTGGCGACGCCCTGCTTGCGGGCGAAATCCGCGTGCACGGCCAGATGCAGGTCCTCGCCGTGCACCGGGACGGCGATCTGCGGCCGGGTCCAGGCATACATCCGGGCGACCTCGTCCTTGCGGGGGTGGCCTGAGACGTGGACGAGCTCCGTCCTGTCCGTGACCACCTCGATGCCGCGCCGGACGAGGCTGTTGATGATCGTGTTCACCGGGGTCTCGTTGCCCGGGATGGTGCGGGACGAGAAGATCACGCGGTCGCCGGCCGAGAGCGCGATGTCGGGGTGCTCATCCTGGGCAATGCGGGCGAGCGCGGCCCGCGGCTCGCCTTGCGAGCCGGTCAGCAGCGCGACCACCCGGCTGCGGTCGAGATAGCCGTAGGCCTGCGGCGGATTGAACTCGCTGAGGCCGGACAGGTAGCCGCATTCCTCCGCCACATCGATCACCCGATCCATGGCGCGGCCGACCACCACCAGCTCGCGGCCGCAGGCCTGGGCGGCCTCCGCGACGGCGCGGATGCGGGCGACGTTGGACGCGAAGGTGGTGATCGCCACCCGGTGGGGCGCGTTGGCAATGAGCTCCTTCAGGGCGCCGGCCACCTCCGACTCGCTCGGGCTGATGCCGTCACGGACGATGTTGGTCGAATCGCAGATCAGCGCGAGCACGCCCTCGTCCCCGAGCGCCCGGAACGCGGATTCCTCCGTCATGCCGCCGAGGTAGGGTGTGGCATCGATCTTCCAGTCGCCCGTATGGACGACGAGGCCAGCCGGCGTGCGGATGGCGAGCGCGTTCGATTCGGGAATCGAGTGCGAGACCGGCACGTACTCGATGTTGAAGGGCCCGAGGTCGAGCCGGTTGCCCGGCGCGATCTCGTTCAGCTCGATCTTCGGCGCGCCCGGCTCGTTCAGCTTGCGGCTTTCGATCAGCCCGACCGCGAAGCGCGTCGCATAGACGGGCGCCCGCAACCGCGGCCACATCTCGACCAGCGCGCCGATGTGATCCTCATGCGCATGCGTGATGAGGATCCCGAGAAGGTCCTCCTTGCGCTGCTCGATGAAGGACAGGTCCGGGTACATCAGATCGACGCCCGGCATGTGCTCCTCGCTCGCGAAGCCCATGCCGCAATCGACCAGGATCCATTTGCGCCGCCGCTCCGGCCCGAAGCCGTAGAGGGCGGCGTTCATCCCGATCTCGCCGACACCGCCAAGCGGCAAAAAGACGAGTTCGTCGTCAGGGCTCAAGCAACTGCCTCCCGGCGCGCAGTCGCCGCCGAACCGAAATAAACCTCGCCGGCGCTGATGGTTCGCAGAACGCCTTCGGCGGTCCGAACGACCAGCAGGCCGTGCTGATCGATGGTCTCAAACCGACCCGAGACCACATGCTGTCCGGACCGCACCGACACCGCGCCGCCCAGTCCCGACGCGCGGGCGAGCCAGAGGTCGCGAATGGCAGCAAAGCCCCTGCCCTCGTCCCAGAACCGGAACACCTGCACCCACTCAGCGCTGAGCGCGCCGAAGAGATCCATCGCGCTCACCGGGTAGCCGAGCCCGCGCAGCGACGCCGTCGGATAGGGCAGCCCCTCCGGGCCATGCGCGACGTTGACGCCGATCCCGACCACGATCGCCCGCGCCTGCCCGATGCTCTCCATCTCCAGGAGAATGCCGGCCAGCTTCGCCCCGTCCGCCAGGACGTCGTTCGGCCATTTCAGCTCGACACGGGGCGGGACCGGCACTCTGGTGTGGTCCGCGACGCGCTCAAGGGCCCGCACCAGCGCCACCCCGGCCACGAACCCAAGCGTCGCCAGCGTGCCAGGCTCGGCCTTCGTGGTCAGCGCCAGGCTGGCCGCAAGGTTGCCGGGCTCCGTGCTCCAGGACGAGCCGCGACGGCCCTTGCCCTGGCTCTGGTGCGCGGAAACGACCCAAAGCGGCCCGGGCTCGCCGGCCCGCAGCCGCACCATGGCATCGGCATTCGTGGAGCCGATCGTCTCGTGGGCAACGAGGCGGTAACCGGTCGCGAGAGCCTCTGGCGCGAGCGTAAAAGTCATCCCGCTCAGAAAAGCGACCGCGCTGCGGCCGCGGCGGAATTCACCAGCGGGGCCGGGACGATCCAGAACAGGGTCACCACGACGCTGCAGGCGATGAGCACGGCCTCGGCGCCCGGCGCCATCCGTTCGAAGCCCGGCCGCGGCTCGTCGAAGTACATCACCTTCACGACCCGGATGTAATAGAAGGCGCCAACCACGCTGGTCACCACGCCGATGACGGCCAAGGTGTAGAGCCCGGACTGCACGGCGGCCGCGAAGACGTAGAACTTCGAGAAGAACCCGGCGAGCGGCGGAATGCCGGCCAGCGAGAACAGCATCATGGCGAGCGCGAAGGCGCGCCAGGGATGGGTGGTCGCGGCACCCGCGAGCTCGTCCACCGTCTCCAGGTACTTGTCGCCGCGGCGCATGCCGATAATCACCGCGAAGGCGCCGAGCGTCATGGCGAGATAGATCGCCATGTAGATGATGACGCCCTGGAGGCCCTCCGGCGTGCCGGCCGCGAGGCCGATCAGCGCGTAGCCGACATTGCCGAGGGAGGAATAGGCCATCAGGCGCT
>JAQGJZ010000345.1 GCA_028290385.1 Enterovirga sp. | reverse complement strand
CGGCTGGCCCGAATCGCCGCCGATCCCGAGCGCCTCGTCGCGGCCCTGCTGCAGGCAAAGCCACGGCCCGCCGCGGCCGCGCGGCCTCGGGCAAAAGTGAGCGCCGCCGCCGAGCGCCTTCGGGAGGGTGATGGCTGGCGCGGCTTTCTGCTGCACCTCACCCGTCAGGACGGGTCGGCGGGCGCGCACGGGGCCGTTCTCACCCGCATGGCTGGGGGGAGCCTTGCCGTGCTGATCGTGGTCGCGCCCTCGGGCGAGGCCGCCCTGCGCACCGCCCGCGAGGTGGTTGCACAGCAGGAGTGACGGTTGCGCTTGCACGATGCCGGCCCATGCGACTAGAAGGATCCGGCGCGCCGCAATAGCTCAGCTGGTAGAGCACCTCATTCGTAATGAGGGGGTCGGGGGTTCGAATCCCTCTTGCGGCACCACGCTCTCCCATCCCGATTGCCGCGTCACCCGGTTGGCCGCGGACGGCTGGTCTGAGCCCGAACAGCGACAGCTCAGCACGTATGATGCCGAGCTTGTGGCCGAGCCCGACAAATCGCATCCACCCGCGCTCTTGACGACGGGCTCCGCAAGGCCCGGCCGCTTCGCCGCGCCGAGTCACATTGACATCCCGGCCATTCCTCCGCATAAGCCGGCCCGAGCAGAGGGTGCCCTTGCGGCGCCCCGCCCGTCTTTTCGGACACTATCGTAACACCACAGAGCGGTCGGGAGCCCAACCCGGACACGCGACCGGAGATGACACGTGAAGAGGACCTATCAACCCTCGAAGCTCGTCCGCAAGCGGCGGCACGGCTTCCGGGCCCGTATGGCGACCGTCGGCGGTCGCAAGGTCATCGCGGCGCGCCGGTCGCGCGGGCGCAAGCGCCTCTCGGCCTGAGACAGCGGGCCGCGTGGGTGCGCACCCGGCGTGATGTGGCGCTGGGGCGCCTGAGGAAGCGGCCCGAATTTCTGGCGGCGGCCGCAGGTCGCCGTTTTCATACCGAGCGGCTGACCCTGCAGGGGCGTCGCCGCCCCGAGACCGAGGCCGTGAGCGGCCTGCGGGTCGGTTTCACGATCACCAAGCGCGTCGGCCATGCGACCGAGCGCAATCGCATCCGCCGCCGCCTTCGCAGCGCCGTCGCCGAGGCCGGTTTCGCGTTTGCGGCCGAGCCCGTCGACATCGTCGTTGTCGGGCGCCGCGATGCCCTGTCTGCCCCCTACGACATCCTGATCGAGGATCTGTCGCGCGGCCTGAAGGCCGTCACGCGACCCAAGGCGCCGGGCCGCAGCCCCGATCAAGCAACCAAGCCGGCTCCAGAGACCGCCCGCGAGCGGACCTGAGGATCATGCGCGAAGACAACACGAATCTTCTCCTGGCCATCATTCTGTCGGTCGGGATCCTGATCGGCTGGAACTACTTCTACGGTGTCCCGACCGTCGAGCGGCAGAAGCAGGCGGGCACGACCACCAGCCAGACCGCGCCGGGCCAGAACCCGCAGGTCCCGACCGCGTCCCCGCAGGCGGGCCAGCCCTCGACCCCGGCGGCCTCGACCGTTCCGAGCGTGCCGGGTGTCGCGTCCGTCGAGACCCGCGAGGCGGCGCTCGCACGCTCGCCCCGGATCGCGATCGACACGCCCTCGCTGGCCGGCTCGATCGCCCTCAAGGGCGGTCGCATCGACGACGTCGCGCTCAAGAACTACCGCGAAACGGTTGATCCGAATTCGCCGCGCATCGTGCTCCTGTCGCCCTCCGGCAGCCCGACGCCCTATTACGCCGAATTCGGCTGGGTCGGGCCGGGCGCGCCCAACCAGGATACGGTCTGGACCGCGGACGCGCAGACGCTCACGCCCGCGCGCCCCGTCACGCTGACCTGGGACAACGGTGCCGGGCTCGTGTTCCGCCGCGTCCTCAGCGTCGACGACAAGTTCATGTTCTCCGTCCAGGATACGGTCGAGAACCGCGGCACCGCGCCGGCCTCGCTGTATCCGTATTCGCTCGTTTCCCGGCACGGGAAGCCGCCGACCCAGGGCTACTACGTCCTGCACGAGGGCCTGATCGGCGTCGTCGGCGACAACGGCCTGCAGGAATGGGGCTACGCCGCGCTCGACAAGGAAAACGTCATCCCCGGCCAGACCACCCGCGGGAAGGTCTGGAACGGCGTCAGCGGCGGCTTCCTCGGCATCACGGACAAGTATTGGGCCGCGGCCGTCGTTCCCGAGCAGAACCAGCCCTACCAGGGCAGCTTCACGTCCCGGCAGGAAGGCCCCAGCTTCATCTACCAGGCGAACACGCTCTCCGAGCCCAAGTCCATCGCCCCGGGCGCGAGCGTGGAGCTGACGCAGCGTCTCTTCGCCGGCGCCAAGGAAACCGCCCAGATCGAAGCCTACGAGGTCGCGTTCGGCATCAAGAAGTTCGATCTCATGATCGACTGGGGCTGGTTCTACTTCATCACCAAGCCGATGTTCAAAGCGCTGGATTTCTTCTTCCGGCTGTTCGGCAATTTCGGCGTCTCCATCCTGCTGGTGACGCTGATCCTCAAGGGCTTCTTCGTCCCGCTCGCCAACCGGAGCTATGTCTCCATGGCGAAGATGAAGGCCGTTCAGCCCGAGATGGTGACCATCCGCGAGCGCTTCAAAGACGACCGCGTGAAGCAGCAGCAGGAGATGATGGCGCTCTACAAGCGCGAGAAGATTAACCCGGTTGCGGGCTGCTGGCCGATCCTCATCCAGATCCCGGTGTTCTTCGCGCTCTACAAGGTGCTGTTCGTCACCATCGAGATGCGGCATGCGCCGTTCTTCGGCTGGATCCGCGATCTCGCCGCGCCGGACCCGACCTCGCTGTTCAACCTGTTCGGCCTGCTGCCCTTCGAGGTCCCGCAATTCCTGCATATCGGCGTGTGGCCCATCATCATGGGCATCACGATGTTCCTGCAGATGAAGATGAACCCGGAGCCGCCGGATCCGGTCCAGAAGGCCATGTTCTCCTGGATGCCGGTGATCTTCACCTTCATGCTGGCGAGCTTCCCGGCCGGCCTCGTGATCTACTGGGCCTGGAACAACAGCCTGTCCGTGCTGCAGCAGGGCATCATCATGAAGCGGAACGGCGTGAAGATCGAGCTGTGGGACAACCTGCGCGGCATGCTCAACCGGAAGGCCGCGCCCGCCAAGGGGTAGCGGCCGTCATCCCGGACGGGCGAAGCGCCATCCGGGACCGATCTCGAAGCTCCGGAGCCCCGTCGCGGGCTCCGGGTTCTCGCTCGCAAGCCGGATCCATCCGGCTGGCGCGCACCAAAGGTCCGACCTCGGGAACGCCCAAGTTCCGGGCGAGCCCCGGAATGGCAGCATGAGCACAGACCCCACCCAGACCGACGAATTCGCCGAGGCGGGCCGAAAGCTCTTCGCCGGCGCCGCCGATTTCATCTGGGCCGCCTCCCGCACCGACAACCTTCCGCCGATGGAAGGCGTCGAGATCGCGTTCGCGGGCCGCTCGAATGTCGGCAAGTCGAGCCTCGTGAACGCGCTGACGGGCCGCAAGACGCTCGCGCGCACCTCGCATACGCCGGGCCGTACGCAGGAGCTGAATTTCTTCGACATCGGCGGGAAGCTGCGCCTGGTCGACATGCCGGGCTACGGCTTCGCGGCCGCCGGCAAGGAGAAGGTCGAGGCCTGGACCAAGCTGATCCAAGCCTATCTGCGCGGCCGCGCGAACCTCGCCCGCGTCTATGTGCTCATCGACTCGCGGCACGGCCTCAAGCCCAACGACACGGGCGTGCTGGACGGGCTCGACACGGCTGCGGTGTCGTACCAAATCGTGCTGACAAAGGCTGACGAGCTGACGGAGAGCGCCCTCACGGCCCGGGTGGCCGAGATCGAGGCCGCCATCAAGCGCCGCCCGGCCGCCTTCCCGGTGGTCCAGCCGACGTCGAGCCGCACCGATCTCGGCGTGGCGGATCTGCGGACGTCGATCGGACGCCTCCTCGCCGAGCGCGGCCGGCCCGTCTGATGGGCCCCGAGCGCGTCCTCGTTGCGCTTGGCGCGGTGGCCGGCTGTCTCGGCGTGGCGCTCGCGGCCGCCGCGGCGCATGTGGCGGCGGGCGAGGGGACGCTCGGCATCGCGGCGCAGTTCCTGCTCGCGCATGCGCCGGCCCTGATCGGCCTCGCGGCGGCATCCGCAGCGGGCGTCGCGCATCGTGTGGTCGCGATCGTGGCCGGGGGCCTGATCGCACTGGGTGTCGCGTTCTTTGCCGGGGACCTGGCGCACCGCGCGTTCCGTGCCGCATCCCTGTTTCCGATGGCGGCTCCGACCGGGGGCATTGTGCTGATGGCCGGATGGGCCGTGGCGGCCGCTTCGGCGGTCGTTGGCGGACAAAAGCGGCTGAAAAACTTGCGTTTTTAGGAAGCTCGGCGGTATAGGTTCCACGACCTCGGC
>JAQGJZ010000337.1 GCA_028290385.1 Enterovirga sp. | reverse complement strand
ACCTCGGCCATCCTGTCCTCGACCTGCGCCTCGTCCGCGACGTCGCAGGTCAGCGCCAGAACCTGTCCGCCATGCTGGCGCAGCCGTTCCTCGGCCGCGCGGGTCTTGTCCGCGTTCGAGCCCCAGATGGCGACGCTGGCGCCGGCCTTGGCCAGCCCCTCCGCCATCCCGAGCCCGATGCCGCCATTGCCGCCCGTGACCAGCGCTGCCTTGCCGGTCAGGTCGAACTCGCTTGTCGTGGACGCCATGGTGTTCTCCCGAGGGGCTCAATCTAGCGGCCCGCGCGGGCTGAGGAACGCGGAATCGTCGGCCCGTGTCGCCGCCGCGAATGCTTGCCAGAGCAACCGATTTCCTGCACTTTCGGCGCGGTCAGAGGCGGGGCTACCGCCCGGCCCGAGGACATGCCGATGCAAGAGCGCGCGATCCGGCTTGGGGCGACCTGACGTGAGCGGGATCGTCATCGCGGGGGCGGGCCAGGCCGGATTCCAGGTCGCGGCCGCGCTGCGCGAAGGCGGCTACGCGGGCCCGGTGACGCTGCTCGGCGACGAGCCGGAGCTGCCCTACCAGCGCCCGCCGCTTTCCAAGGCCTATCTCGACGGCACGGCCGACGAGGAGATGCTGCGGCTGCGGCCGCAAGCCTTCTACGACACCCACCACATCGCGTATCTGCCGGGCGAGAGCCTTGTCCGGATCGACCGCCGCGAGCGTGCGCTGGCGCTGAGCTCCGGCCGCCGCCTCGCCTATGACCATCTCGTGCTCGCGACGGGATCGCGGAACCGGACGCTGGCCGTGCCCGGGGCCGATCTCGACGGCGTTGTGCAGCTGCGCACGCGAGCCGATGCCGCGGACCTCCGGCGCCGGCTCGCCGGGACCCGCCGCGCCGTCGTGATCGGGGCGGGGTTCATCGGCCTCGAATTCGCGGCTCTCGCGGCCAGGCGCGGCATCCCCGTGACCGTGATCGAGGCGGCGGAGCGGCCAATGGCGCGGGCGCTGTCGCCCGCCATGTCCGGCTTCTTCCGGAAGGCGCACGAGGCGGCCGGCGTGCGCTTCGCGTTCGACGCCCTGGCGGCGTGCATCACGGGCGAGGATGGCCGCGTGACGGGGGTCGAGACGGACAGGGCCGGGCATGTGCCGGGAGACCTCGTCCTCGTCGGGATCGGCGTCGTGCCCAATCTCGACGTCGCGGTCGACGCGCAGCTCGCGATCGGAAACGGCATTCTGGTCGACGAACAGCTCCTCACGGAGGACCCGTACGTGTCGGCGGTCGGCGACGTTGCGTGCTTTCCGACGCGCTTTGCCGGCGGCGCGCGCGTCCGCCTGGAATCGGTGCAGAACGCGGTCGACCAGGCCCGCTGCGTTGCGGCCCGCCTGACCGGCCGGCCCGCCCCTTATGATGCCGTGCCCTGGTTCTGGAGCGACCAGGGCGCGCTGAAGCTGCAGATCGCCGGCCTCGCGACGCCGCACGAGCTCGCGGTGCTGCGCGGCGACCCCGGCGGCGGTGCGGTGTCGGTGTTCTGCTTCGCGCGCGGGCAGCTCATCGGCGTCGAATCCGTCAACCGCGCGGCCGACCACATGGCGGCCCGCCGCATCCTGGCGAACCGGCACGCGCTTACGCCCGACCAGGCGGCGGATCCGGCGTTCGACCTGAAGGCGCTCGCCGGCCGGCCGGCTGCAGCGGCCGCGGCGGCATGAGCGCGCCCGCGTCAGTCCGGCTCGACGGCGATCGGCCGGTTCACGGCCGGGAGGTTTTCGTGCAGGGCGTTCAGCGCGTCCAGCAGGCGCTCCCGCTCCTCGGGCGAAAGGCAGGCCAGCAGGCGCCGCTCGCGCTCCAGCGCCACCGCGATGATGCGGTCGTGCAGCGCGCGGCCGCCCTCGGTCAGGGTGATCACGCGCCGGCGCGCATCCGCGCGGTCGACCTCGATGGTCAGGATGCCCTTCCGGGCCATGGTCGCGAGGCTGCGGCTGACCGGGCCTTTGTCGAAGCCGATCACCTGGCAGATGCGCCCGGCCGGAATGCCGGGCTCGAGCGCGAGCTGGGACATGATGCGCCACTCGGTGACGTTCACGCCGAACTCGCGCTGGTAGAGCGCGGAGGCGCCGCGCGACAGCTTGTTCGCCAAAAAGGTCAGCAGGCCCGGCACATAGCGCGACAGGTCGAGGACCGGGCCCGCGCCATCGGTCTCCGCCCGAGGGCGGGCGGCGGATTTCGCCCGAGCTGCGGCCTTGGGCATCGTCGTTGCGCGCTCCCCTTCACCCGCAAGCCTATGCCGGATCGAGGTCGCGGCGTCGACCGCCGAACCGGCTGGTCCCTCATCGTCGGACACGGACAGCCATGACGCGCACGCAAGTCGGCATCATCGGGGCCGGGCCAGCCGGGCTCATGCTCTCCCACCTCCTGCACCTCGCCGGGATCGAGAGCGTGATCCTGGAAAGCCGGAGCAGAAAGGCGATCGAGGAGACCATCCGGGCGGGCGTGCTCGAACAGAACACGGTCGACCTGATGGTGGAAACCGGGGTCGGCGCCCGCCTGCAGCGCGAGGGCTTCGTCCATCACGGCTTCGAGTTCCGCTTCGAAGGCCACGGCCACCGCATCGACCTGACCGGGCTGACGGGCGGGCGCGCAATCACCGTCTACCCCCAGCACGAGGTTCTGAAGGACCTGGTCGAGGCGCGGCTCGCGGCCGGGGCGGACATCCGCTTCGAAACGCGGGACGTCGCCCTGCACGACCTCACGAGCACGCCCCGCATCACCTTCACGGGCGTGGACGGGCAGCCGGGCGAACTCGCCTGCGCGTTCATCGCGGGGTGCGACGGCTCCTACGGCGTGTCCCGGCCCGCGATCCCGGCCGACAAGCGCCGGGACTTCCTGCGCATCTACCCGTTCGGCTGGTTCGGCATCCTGGCCGACGCCCCGCCTTCGGCGCACGAGCTGATCTATGCGCGGCACGAGCGCGGCTTCGCGCTGATCTCCACGCGCTCGCCGGACGTGCAGCGCATGTATTTTCAATGCGACCCGGCGGACAGCGTCGACAACTGGTCGGAGGACCGGATCTGGGCGGAGCTGCAGACCCGCACGGAAGGCGAGGGCTTTCGCCTGACCGAGGGCCGCATCTTCCAGAAGAACATCGTGCCGATGCGGAGCTATGTCTGCGAGCCGATGCAATATGGCCGGCTGTTCATCGCGGGCGACGCGGCCCACACCGTCCCGCCGACAGGCGCGAAAGGCCTCAACCTCGCGGTTGCGGACGTCTTCATCCTGGCCCGTGCGCTTGAGCGCTCCCTGAAGTCGGGGGCGGACGAGGGGCTGCAGAGCTATTCGGCGACCGCGCTGAAGCGCATCTGGCGCGCCCAGCACTTCTCCTGGTGGATGACCTCGATGCTGCACCGCTTCGAGGATGCGACCGCGTTCGATCGTCGGCGCCAGCTCGCAGAACTTGAGCTGGTGACGAGCTCGGAATCAGCTGCCCGGACCGTCGCCGAAAACTATGTCGGCCTGCCGCTGGCGTAGCGTTATCTGCGCCATGACGGCGCGGTGCCTCCCCGTTGCTGGCAACGGCTGGAACGCTGCCCCGCAATCTGCTTTCATTCCCCAAAAGGGAGGACAGCATGAAAGACCTGCCAGGAGAGCCGGCCGAGGCCATCAAGATGCTCGCCGAGGAGGTCAGGCGGCTAAACGGAAAGGTCGCGGCCCTGGAAGCCTATGTCGCCTCGTTGCACGGCACCGTGACCCGGGATCCGGAGGCGCTTCGGCGCTTTGCCGATCATTGCTGCAAGGAAGAGCCGGCCGCCCGCTCCGCCGAATACGACTGGGCCTGCGCGACGCTGAACAGCCTGATGCATAACCGCTGGTGCGACCCGCGCCCCTGAGAACCGCTCAGGGTCGGGGCTGCTCCCAAGCAGCGGGGCGCTTGGGAGCCGGATCATCAGCCTGGCGAACGCTCGACCGCGCCTCGCCCCGGCCGGCTCAGGGCCGGAACGTGAACGTGCCGACCTCGCAGACGTTGACGTTGCGCTTGATGACCTCTTCGCCGTCCGCGAAGACGCCCTTGAAGTCGAAGCGGCAGGCCCCGGTGCCGTCGTCGATGTCGGCCTCGAAGGTTTCGCCATCGTCGAGCACCTGCCGGCCGAGGATGTCCTCTTCCCAGGTCTTGCTGCCGGTGCTCGAGGCGTAGAACTGCCGCATCTGCATCCCGGTCTTGTTGAGGATGTCGACCTTCCGGTTGGCTGCCTCCGCGCCTGACAGCGATGCAACTACAGCTAGAGAAAAAACGCACGG
>JAQGJZ010000320.1 GCA_028290385.1 Enterovirga sp. | reverse complement strand
CGTTACGCGCTCGGGGCGGTTGTTACGGCCGTGGATGCGCTGCTCGGCGGCGAAACGCTGGACCGGCGGCCCGAGGCCGTGCGGCAGGCCGCGATCGCCGACCGCATCGTGCTGACCAAGACCGACCTCGTCGAGGATGGGGGCGCGCTGGCGACGTTGCAGGATCGCCTTCGGGCCCTGAACCCCGGCGCCGAGATCGTGACCGCCATCCGCGGCAAGGCCGATGCCCGAACGGTGATCGGTGACGCGGTGTTCGATCCGGCCGGCAAGATCGCCGACGTCCGCGCCTGGCTGAAGGCGGAAAGCGTCGAGGCCGGACATCACGGCCACCATCACGGGCACGCGCATGGCGGCCATCACCACCACGGTCACGACGTGAGCCGGCACGACGAGCACATCCGCTCCTTCGTGCTCACGGCGGAGCGGCCTGTGGGCCAGAGCGCGCTCGACATGTTCCTCGACTTGGTACGGTCGAGCTTCGGCCCCAAGATCCTGCGGCTCAAAGGGCTGGTGGATGTGCTGGAGAACCCGGGGCGGCCCGTGCTGATCCAGGGCGTGCAGCACGTTGTACACGTCGCGGGCGTGCTGCCGGCCTGGCCGGACGCCGACCGGCGCACGCGCCTCGTCCTGATCGTGGACGACGTGCCCGAGCCGGCCGTCCGCCGGCTGTGGGACGCTTTTACGGGCCAGGCCGGGATCGATGCCCCGGATGCCGTCGCGATCGCGGACAACCCGCTCGCGCCGGCCACGATGAAGCGGACCGGCTAAGCCGGTCCGCCGCGCGCCTCACATGTGGATCGGGCGCTTGTCGACGGCGAGCGCCGCTTCCTTGACGGCCTCGTTCAGCGTCGGGTGCGCGTGGCAGGTCCGGGCGATGTCCTCCGAGGAGGCGCCGAACTCCATCGCGACCGCCGCCTCGGCGATCATCGTGCCGGCATCGGCCCCGAGGATGTGCACCCCGAGCACGCGGTCACTGGTGGCGTCGGCCAGGATCTTCACGAACCCGTCCGTCGTGCCGTTCACCTTGGCGCGGCCGTTGGCCGTGAAGGGGAACTTGCCGATGTTGTAGCTGATGCCGGCGGCCTTCAGCTCGGCCTCGGTCTTGCCGACGGACGCGATCTCCGGGAACGTGTACACGACGCTCGGGATCACGTCGTAGTTCACGTGGCCCGCCTTGCCGGCGATCATCTCGGCCACCGCCACGCCCTCGTTTTCCGCCTTGTGGGCGAGCATCGGGCCGGCGATCACGTCGCCGATGGCGTAGATGCCCGGGACGTTGGTGGCGAAATGCGCGTCGACCTCGACGCGGCCCTTCCCGTCCCGGCGCACGCCGACCTCGTCGAGCCCGAGGCCTTCCGTGAACGGGATGCGGCCGGTGGAGACGAGCACGATGTCGGCCTCGATCACCTCAGGCGTGCCTTCGCCCTGGGCCGGCTCGATCGTGACCTTGGCGCCGGCGCCGGTGGTCTCGACCTTGGTCACCTTGGAGCCGAGCTTGAACCCGAAGCCCTGCTTGCCGAGGATGCGCTGGAACTGCTTGGCGACCTCGTCGTCCATGCCGGGCAGGATGCGGTCGAGGAACTCAACCACGATCACCTCGGCGCCGAGGCGGCGCCACACCGAGCCGAGCTCGAGCCCGATCACGCCCGCGCCGACGACCAGCAGCTTCTTCGGCACGCTGCCGAGCTCCAGCGCGCCGGTCGACGACACGACGACCTTTTCGTCGATCTCGATCCCGCGCAGCGGCGCCACGGCGGACCCGGTGGCGATCACGATTGCCTTGGTCTCGATGACCTGGCTCGCGCCGCCCTCGCCCTTGATCTCGATCTGGCCGGGCGCCTTGATGCTGCCCGTGCCGTGGAAGGTGTCGATCTTGTTCTTCTTCAGCAGGAACTCGACGCCCTTCACGTTGCCGCTGACGCCCTCGTCCTTGAAGGACATCATCTTCTTGAGGTCGAGCGTCGGGGCCGACACCTGGATGCCGAGATCGGCAAAGTGGTCGCGCGCTTCGGCGAACAGCTCGGAGGCGTGCAGCAGCGCCTTCGACGGAATGCAGCCGACATTCAGGCAGGTGCCGCCATGCGTGGCGCGCTTCTCCACCACGGCGGTCTTGAGGCCGAGCTGGGCCGCCCGGATGGCGCACACATAGCCGCCGGGGCCGGTGCCGATGACGACGAGATCGTAGGACATGAGTTTTCCCCCGCTGCCACGCCGGGTCTCTGCCCAGGCATCCCGATCAGAGGCTTGAAATCGAGATGGCCGGGTCCAGCCCGGCCATGACGCTGACGATGTGACGGTGGTTAGATAAGTGCGCGGCGATCAGAGATCGAGCACGAGGCGCGCCGGATCCTCGAGCGCTTCCTTGATGCGCACGAGGAAGGTCACGGCCTCTTTGCCGTCCACGATCCTGTGGTCGTAGGAGAGCGCCAGGTACATCATCGGCCGCGCCACAACCTGGCCGCCGCGGATCACCGGGCGCTCCTCGATGCGGTGCATGCCCAGGATGCCCGACTGCGGGGCATTCAGGATCGGGGTCGACATCAGCGAACCGTAGATGCCGCCATTGGTGATCGTGAAGGTGCCGCCCTGCATCTCCTCGATCTTGAGCTGGCCGTCGCGCGCCTTCTTGCCGTAGCCCGCGATGGTCTTCTCGATCTCGGCGATCGACAGCTGGTCGGCGTCGCGCACCACCGGGACGACCAGGCCCTTATCGGTCCCGACCGCGATGCCGATGTGGTAGTAGTTCTTGAAGACGATGTCCTGCCCGTCGATCTCGGCGTTGACGGCCGGCAGCTCCTTCAGGGCCTGCACGACGGCCTTCGTGAAGAAGCCCATGAAGCCGAGCTTCACGCCGTGCTTCTTCTCGAACACGTCCTTGTATTGCGAGCGCATCTTCATCACGGCGCCCATGTCGACGTCGTTGAACGTCGTGAGCATGGCGGCGATGTTCTGGGCGTCCTTCAGGCGACGGGCGATCGTCTGACGGAGCTTCGTCATGCGAACCCGCTCTTCGCGGCTCGCATCGTCCGGCGCCGAGGGGGCACGAACCTGCATGGGGGCCGGAGCCGGCGTGGCGACGCCCGTCGGGCCGCCCTGCAGCGCCGACAGCATGTCGCCCTTGGTCACCCGGCCGTCCCGGCCCGTTCCGACGACATTGGCCGGGTCGAGCCCGGTTTCGGCGGCGATGCGCCCGACGGCCGGGCCGTTCGGCGAGGCGGCAGCGGCCTTCGCGGGCTGCGTGGGGGCAGGCTTCGGAGCCTCGGCCTTCGCGGCAGGCGCGGCCTTGGCGGGAGCCGCGGCAGCTCCGGCGCCACCCTCGACGATCGAGCCCAGGAGCGCGCCCGGTCCAACCGTCTCGCCATCCTTCGCAACGATGTCCCCGAGCGTGCCCGAGGCCGGCGCGTTGACCTCCAGCGTGACCTTGTCCGTCTCGAGCTCGACGAGCGGCTCGTCCGCCTTGACCGGATCGCCCGGCTTCTTGAACCAGCGGCCGATCGTGGCCTCGCTCACGGATTCGCCGAGCGTCGGAACTGTGATGTCGGTGGGCATGTGGCTGCGCCGGAAGCGGCGTCCTTCTCGAGGGTGGCCTTCACCTGGCCTTGGAAGCCGCGAGGGAAGGCCCCGCAGCATGAATAGGCCCGGTATCTAGAGCGGGAGCGGCGCCGCGTCACGGGCCATCTGCATCGACGCGGCACAGCCATTCGGTGCGGGCGGGCGCGTCGCGCCCACCCGCGCCTGGATCAGCCGGCGATCGCCTCGTCTAGGAAGGCCTTGAGCTGCTGCTGGTGCTTCGACATGAGGCCGGTCGCGGTTGCAGCCGAGGCCGGACGGCCCGCGTAACGCGGACGGCTGACCTTCGACTTCGCGTGCGCGAGCACCCATTCGAGATAGGGCTCGATGAAGGTCCAGGACCCCATGTTCTTGGGTTCCTCCTGACACCACACGACATCGGCGTTCGGGAAGCGCGACAGCTCCGTCGCGAGCGCCTTCAGGGGTACCGGATAGAGCTGCTCGACCCGAAGCAGGTAGACGTCGTCGACGCCGCGCCGCTCGAGCTCCTCGAGCAGGTCGAAATAGACCTTGCCCGTGCAGATGACGACGCGGCGGATCTTGTCGTCCGCCACGCGCTTGCCGTCGTCCCACAGGACGCGGTGGAAGCTCGATCCGGTCGCGAGCTCGTCCAGCCGGGACACGCAACGCTTGTGGCGCAGCAGCGACTTCGGCGTCATCAGGATGAGCGGCTTGCGGAACTCGCGCTTAAGCTGGCGGCGCAGCACGTGGTAGTAGTTCGCCGGCGTCGAGCAATAGGCGACCTGCATGTTGTCCTCGGCGCACATCTGGAGAAAGCGCTCCAGACGCGCGGAGGAATGCTCGGGCCCCTGCCCCTCGTAGCCGTGCGGCAGCAGGCAGACGAGCCCCGACATGCGCAGCCACTTGCGCTCGCCGGACGAGACGAACTGGTCGAACACGACCTGCGCCCCGTTGGCGAAGTCGCCGAACTGCGCTTCCCAGAGCACGAGGGCGTTCGGCTCGGACAGCGAGTAGCCGTATTCGAAGCCGAGCACCGCCTCTTCGGAGAGCATCGAGTTGATAACCTCGTAGCGCGCCTGCCCGTCCCGGAGGTTGTTGAGGGGCTTGTGACGCTCCTCGGTCTCCTGGTCGATCAGCACCGAGTGGCGCTGCGAGAAGGTGCCGCGCTCGACATCCTGGCCCGACAGGCGAACCCGGTGGCCTTCCACGAGGAGCGTTCCGAACGCGAGCGCCTCGGCGGTCGCCCAGTCGATCCCCTCGCCCGTCTCGATCATCTTGCGACGGTTCTCGAGGAAGCGGCCGATGGTGCGATGGGCATTGAAGCCGGCCGGCACCTCGCAGAGCTTGGCGCCGATCTCTTTCAGGGTCTCGAGGTCGACACCGGTCTCACCCCGGCGCGGGTCGTCGTCCTGCTCGCGCACGGCCTTGAGGCCGGCCCAGCGGCCATCGAGCCAATCGGCCTTGTTCGGCTTGTAGCCCTGTGCGGTCTCGAACTCGGCATCGAGCTTGGCCCGGAAGGCGCCGCGCATCTCCTCGACGTCGGCCTCGCTCGCGGCCCCTTCCGCGACGAGCTTCTTCGAGTAGATCTCGAGCGTGCTCTGATGCGACCGGATCCTCCGGTACATCTTTGGCTGCGTGAAGGCCGGCTCGTCGCCCTCGTTGTGGCCGAAGCGCCGGTAGCAAAACATGTCGATCACGACCGGCTTGTGGAACTTCTGCCGGTACTCGGTCGCGACCTTGGCCGCGAAGGTGACGGCCTCCGGGTCGTCCCCGTTCACGTGGAAGATCGGCGCCTCGACCATCTTGGCGACGTCGGACGGGTACGGCGACGAGCGCGAGAACCGCGGGTTCGTCGTGAAACCGATCTGGTTGTTGATGATGAAGTGGATCGAGCCGCCCGTGCGGTGCCCCTTCAAGCCCGAAAGGCCCAGGCACTCGGCCACGACGCCCTGGCCGGCGAAGGCCGCATCACCGTGGATCAGGAGCGGGATGACCGAGGTCCGGCTTTCCGGCGCGTCGTTGTGCTGGTCCTGCTTGGCCCGAACCTTACCGAGCACCACGGGATCCACGATCTCGAGGTGCGACGGGTTCGCGGTCAGCGACAGGTGGACGTTGTTGCCGTCGAAGCTGCGGTCCGACGAGGCACCGAGATGGTACTTCACGTCGCCGGAGCCCTCCACGTCCTCCGGGGCGTAGGAGCCGCCCTTGAACTCGTGGAAGATGGCCCGGAAGGGCTTCGACATGACGTTGGACAGGACGTTCAGCCGGCCGCGATGGGCCATGCCGATGACGATCTCCTTGGCGCCGAGCGCGCCGCCGCGCTTGATGATCTGCTCGAGCGCCGGGATCATGGCCTCCGAACCGTCGAGCCCGAACCGCTTGGTGCCCGTGTACTTGAGGTCGAGGAACTTCTCGAAACCCTCGGCTTCCACGAGCTTGTTCAGGATCGCCCGCTTGCCCTCGGGCGTGAAGGAGATCTCCTTGTGCGGGCCCTCGATGCGCTCCTGGATCCAGGCCTTCTCGGCCGGATCGGAAATGTGCATGAACTCAACCCCGAGGGTCTGGCAGTAGGTCCGCTCCAGGATCTCGACGATCTGGCGGATGCTGGCAAACTCGAGCCCGAGCACGTTGTCGAGGAAGATCGGCCGGTCCCAGTCGGCTTCGGTGAAGCCGTAATGCGAGGGGTGCAGTTCCTCCTCGGGCCCGCGGCGCTCGATGTGGAGCGGATCGAGATCGGCCTTCAGGTGCCCGCGCATCCGGTAGGCGCGGATCATCATGATGGCGCGGACGGAGTCGCGGGTCGCCTGGTTCACCTCCTCCGTCGAGAGGGTCTTGCCCTTCTGTTCGGACTTGGTGCGGATCTTCTCGCCGACCGCGCCCTCGATCTGCGCCCAGTTGCCGTCGAGCGCGGAGACGAGCTCGCCGTTCAGCGGCACCGGCCAGTTCGGCTTCTGCCACGAGGCGCCGCGGGCGTTCTTCTCGACGAGGCCGGAATCCTCGTTCATCTCCCCGAAGAGCGCAGCCCATTCAGGATCGACCGAGCCGGGGTCCTGCTCGTAGCGGGCGTAAAGCTCGTCGATGTAGGTCGCGTTGCCGCCGTAGAGGAAAGCGGTTTGGAGAAACTTCTGGTTGGTTTCCTGGCGAGACATGCTTCCACGTGTCCTGGCGGCCTGAGGAGACAGGCCGACCGCTCGCGGGAAACACGCTCGGTGCACGACGGTGCAGCCGGACGAGATCCCGCGCAGAGATTCCGGTCCGGACGAGCCTTTAGCAGGAAGGTCTGAACCCGACTATAAACATCGGGTCAGATCCCCGACATTTCAGCCCTTGAGGACCTCAACGAGGGTTTTTCCAAGGCGGGCCGGCGACGGCGAGACGCGGATCCCCGCCGATTCCATCGCGGCGATCTTGTCCTCGGCCCCGCCCTTGCCGCCGGAGATGATGGCGCCGGCATGGCCCATGCGCCGCCCGGGAGGGGCGGTGCGGCCGGCGATAAAGCCGACCATGGGCTTCTTGCGACCGCGCTTGGCCTCGTCCTTGATGAACTGCGCCGCCTCTTCCTCGGCCGAGCCGCCGATCTCGCCGATCATCACGATCGACTCCGTCTTCGGGTCGGCCAGGAACATCTCCAGCATGTCGATGAACTCGGTGCCCTTGACCGGGTCGCCGCCGATGCCAACGGCCGTGGTCTGGCCGAGGCCCTCGTTGGAAGTCTGGAAGACGGCCTCGTAGGTCAGCGTGCCCGAGCGGGACACGATGCCGACATTTCCCGGCTTGAAGATGTTGGCCGGCATGATGCCGATCTTCGACTGGCCGGCCGTCACGATACCGGGGCAGTTCGGCCCGATGAGGCGCGACTTGGAGCCGGCGAGCGAGCGCTTCACCCGCACCATGTCGAGCACCGGGATGCCCTCCGTGATGCAGACGATGAGCGGGATCTCGGCGTCGATCGCCTCGCAGATGGCGTCGGCTGCGCCCGGCGGCGGGACGTAGACGACGGAGGCGTCGGCGCCCGTCTTCTCACGCGCTTCCTTGACGGTGTCGAAGACCGGCAGGCCGAGATGGGTGGCGCCGCCCTTGCCCGGGCTCGTGCCGCCG
>JAQGJZ010000312.1 GCA_028290385.1 Enterovirga sp. | reverse complement strand
TGCCGGCAGCGCCTGCCTGGGGATGCTGATCCCGCCTTCCGTCCTGATGATTGTTTGGGGCGTCATCACGGAACAGTCGATCGGCAGCCTGTTCATTGCTGGCATCGTGCCCGGCCTGCTCGTGGTGGTCGCCTACAGCGCCTACATCGTGGTCACGGCCATCATGCACCCCGAGGTGGTCGGCGAGGGCCCGAACAGTACGGCACCGCGCACGGCCGACCTGTGGCAGAGCGAGGCGGAGTTCCGCTCCGTGCTGCTCAGCACCGCGCTCGTTTTGGTTCTGATCTTCGGCGTGCTGGGTGGGATCTGGTTCGGCTACTTCACGCCGACGGAAGGCGCCGGTGTCGGTGCGGTCGCGGGCCTGGTTCTGGCCTTGATCAAGGGGCTGCGCACCCGCGAAATCTTCGACGTCGTGCTCACGGTGGGCCGCACCTCGGCCCCCTTGCTGCTCCTCCTCGTGACCGCGCAGCTTTATTCGCGCGTGCTCTCGATGACCGGCATCACCGGAGCCGTTCAGGCCTTCTTCCTCGAAACCGGCTTGCCGCCCTATGCCATCCTCGCGATCATGATCGCGATCTGGTTCCTGCTCGGCTGCATCATCGACTCGATCTCGATCATCCTTCTGACCGTCCCGGTCTTCGCCCCGATCGCGACCGCGCTCGGGTTCGATCCCCTCGCCTTCGCGATCATCGGCATCATCGCCATCGAGACCGGTCTCCTCACGCCACCCTTCGGCATCCTTGGGTTCACCGTGAAGGCGGCGCTGCCGGCCGAGAACGTGTCGGTGGGGGAGATATTCCGGGGATCCGTCCCATTCTGGATCTGCCTGCTCGCCGTGATCCTGCTGATCGCCGTGTTTCCGCAGACGGTCACCTGGCTGCCGAACCTCGGGCGAGGCTGATCGCCCTGGCGCCGCCACCGACGATCGCTCCGCGAGGTCGAGCCGACCACCCCGTTTCGACCTTCAACATCCCGCCCCCATCAGACAGGAGACAAGACCATGCCCGCTTACTGGCTCGCCCGATCCCTCATCAACGACCCTGCCGAATACAAGAAGTACACGGACCAGGTGCCCGGCATCGTCGCCAAGCATGGCGGCACCGTCCTGGCGCGGGGCGGTCGTTTCGAGATCCTGGAAGGACCAAAGAAATTCCAGCGGTTCGTGGTGATCGAATTCCCGTCCCTGGAGCAGGCGAGAGCCTGCTATGAGTCGCAGGAGTACCAGCAGGCCGCCGAATATCGCCGGCGCAACAATGTCGGCGAGGTGGAACTGGTGATCCTGGAAGCCGGGGAGTTCACCCGCTAGGCGGTCTTCGCAGCACCCCGCGGCGCATCCCGCATCCGGCGTGCGCCGCGGGCGTCCAACATCATCCCGTGACGACGAGCCCGCGAAGGCGAGCGGGCCCGAAGCCAGCAGCTTCCGGGCCACAGGGCGGTTCGCCGCGTGACCGAACGGTGACCAAGCGGGTCTCGCGGCGCCTGCTTACCCCAAATGGGTGATGCTGCGGTGAGCATCCTCTCTGATTAGGCAGAGGCGGCTTCACAACTTACAGTTACTCCCCATGACGTCTGAGTTGGAAGCGACCCGGGTCGCGAGGCGCTCTGGCCCCGATCGGCCGAACGGCGGCCCTGCCCCGATCGTCGTGCGGATCCTGTTCCGGGTTTTTGCGGCCATGGGTTGCGGCGCCATGTTTCTCAGTGAGGACAAGCGTCTGCTGCGCGCCAACGGCCGGGCTCGCGCCTGCATGGAGGATGGCCTTGCGACCTGCGCCTTCGGCCGGCTCGTCGCGCAAGACCGCGGCGACGACGCTCGCCTGCAAACCACCCTGGATGCCGCCCTCGCGTCGCTCGGGCGGGAGCCCGCAGACGACGATCCGATGCTCCGGGACGCCCTCGGGCTTACCCGCCCGGAAAGACAGCCCCTCATCATCCGGGTCATCCCGATCGAGGGCGAGGCGCGGGCGGTCCTTGAAGAAGCGGCCCTGCTGGTCGTGGCGATCGACCCCGAAGATTGCCCGGAGCCGTCGCATGCCCTGTTGCGGCAGGTCTTCGGCCTGACCCCTCGTGAGGCCCGCCTCGCCTGCAGTCTGCTCTGCGGCGAGAGCCTGAACGAGGTTGCCGAGCGGACAGGCGTCACGCCCGGGACCGTCCGGTCGCAGGCCAAGGCGCTGTTCCAGAAGACGCGAACGAACCGTCAGGCCGAGTTGGTGGCGCTGCTCACGCGCGTCGCCATGATTTCCGAGCACGAGTGAGGGCGAGGCAAGCCGCTCGCCGTCTCTACGATCCCGAGAGGGACCAACCCGCAATCCGGGCGTCGTGGGTGTGAGCCGCCCTGACCTCCTCCTCGATGAGGAGGATCTCCCGCATCAGCTCACCAGCCGGACAAGCCCGCCTCAACACTGCGCTGTACTGCACGGTGCCAAACTCGTCCCCGGGATCGTCGGACAGATAGATCACCGGCCCGAACGGGTTGTAGAACCGGAACCAGAACGGAAGCATAAGCCCCGACAGCGGCTCTCGAAGCGCGGTGTCGGTGACCAGGGAAGAGATGCTGGCGTGATGCTGCCTCAGCAGGTCGAGCGCCGAACGCCCGTCACTCGCCAGCAGGACATCGGTTTCGTGCCCGCCCAAGCCACAGCCGAGGTCGAGCCCGTCGCCGGAGCTCGCCTGGACGACCAGGACGAGCCGACGGGGAGAGGATCCATAGAAACGCAACGGCTCTCCCGACTCTGCACTGCTCGGGCTCCACTTGAGCCGGCCGCGAGGAGAGACCTTAAAGATCTTCGGCTCGCCGCTCACCTCCCATTTGAGGGTCATGAAGCACGAAGAAGCTTTAAGGCTGCATTGAGAGCAACCGCGCACCGAAGCCCGCGGGGTGCGCTTGCGGAGGAACCACGGAACGGATCTTCGCGCCAGCAGCGCGGATACGCCTCGTTGCATCTACGGGATTCATGCTCCTCCCACTCACATGGGCGAATCGC
>JAQGJZ010000310.1 GCA_028290385.1 Enterovirga sp. | reverse complement strand
GGTGTTCGGGTTTTCCGCCGCGCTGGGCGGGCCTTCGGCTGCGGTCGTTCCGATCCGAACCGCGGATTACCCGACGCCGGCGCGCCGGCCGACGAATTCGCGGCTCTCGACGGCTCGCCTCCGGGCTGAATACGGGATGGCGCCACGGCCCTGGCGGGAGGCCGTCCGCGAGATCGTCGCCGCCCTGAGCTGAGGCGCAGGCCGCCGCCGCTCGATCCGCCCGCATAGACTCGGCTCTGGCGACAGCTTACGAGTTTCGCGCGGTCGTCAGGCCGGGGAACGCCCGATCCCGGGCGCGCAACGCGTCCTCGATGCATGATCGCGCTGCATCAGACCGAGCTGTGTCATCGCCCCCATGAAGCTTCAGGCCGCACGCCAGCCAGATTTGCCCTCTTCTCCGGCTAACCCTGTCGTTTTTGCCAACGCGCGCCTGGTCGATCCGCAATCCGGGCGTGAGGGGCCCGGCGCGGTCCTGGTCCAGGACGGGGTCATCGCGGCCGTGGAATGGGGGGCGGCCCCCTCCGCTCCGGACGGGGCGGAACTCGTCGATTGCGCGGGGCTGGTTCTCGCGCCCGGGTTGGTCGACATGCGGGCCTTCGTGGGTGAGCCCGGCGCCGAGCATCGCGAAACCCTGAAGAGCGCCAGCCATGCCGCCGCAGCCGGCGGCGTCACGACGCTCGTCTCGATGCCGGATACGAACCCGGTCGTGGACGACCCGGCGATCGTGGATTTCCTGCTGCGGCGCGCGCGCGACACGGCAATCATCAACATCCACCCGGCCGCGGCCATCACCAAGGGTCTGGCCGGCCGCGAGATGACGGAGCTCGGCCTGCTGCGCGAGGCGGGCGCGATCGCCTTCACGGATGGCGCACGCGGGGTCGCATCCGCCGCCGTGATGCGGCGGGCGCTGACCTATGCGCGCGATCTCGACGCGCTGCTGATGCCCCACCTCGAAGATGAGAGCCTCGTCGGCAGCGGCGTCATGAACGAGGGCGAACTCGCGTCGCGGCTCGGGCTCGGCGGCATCCCGCGAGAGGCGGAGACGCTCATCCTGGAGCGCGACCTGCGCCTCGTCCGGCTCACCGGCGGGCGCTACCACGCCGCGACGATCTCCTGCGCCGACTCGGTCGAACTGATCCGCCGCGCCAAGGAGGCGGGGCTCCGCGTCACCTGTGGCGTCTCCGTGAACAACCTGACGCTGAACGAGAACGACGTCGGCGGCTACCGAACGTTCTGCAAGCTGTCTCCGCCGCTGCGGCACGAGGACGACCGCCAGGCCGTCATCCGAGCCCTTAGCGATGGCCTGATCGATGTCGTGGTGTCCGATCACAATCCGCAGGACGTCGAGACGAAGCGGTTGCCCTTTGCGGAGGCGGCAGACGGGGCGGTCGGGCTCGAAACGCTTCTCTCGGCCTCGCTGCGCCTTCATCACGAAGGGGCAATCGGCCTGCCCGCACTCTTCTCCGTCCTGTCCATGCGGCCGGCGGACATCCTCGGCCTGCCGACCGGCCGCATCGCGCCCGGCTCGGCGGCCGACCTGATTCTCGTGGATGTCGAGCGCCCCTACATCCTCGACAAGCGGAACCTGCGCTCGCGCTCCAAGAACTCTCCGTTCGACGAAGCGCGACTGGAGGGTAAAGTCGTCGCGACCTATGTCGCGGGGCGCTGCGTGTACCGGGAAGACGATCGGGTGTCCGCATGAGCGCGTGGCCGTGGGGCATGATCGCCGCCGGGCTGGTGCTCGGCTACGTGTTTGGATCGATTCCGTTCGGGCTGCTTCTGACCCGCGCCGCCGGGCTAGGCGACGTTCGGGCGATCGGCTCGGGAAATATCGGGGCCACAAACGTGCTCCGGACGGGCCGCAAGGGGCTCGCCGCTGCCACCCTTGTGCTCGACGCCTTGAAGGGCACGGTCGCGATCCTCATCGCGGCGCGGCTGCTCGGCCCCGAGGCGGCGCTCGCGGCCGCGATCGGCGCCTTTGTCGGCCACGTCTTCCCCGTTTGGCTCGGGTTCAAGGGCGGCAAAGGGGTCGCGACCTTCATCGGCTGCCTCGTCGCGCTCGACTGGCGGGTCGCGCTCGCCTTTGCGGCCGTGTGGCTCGGGACGGCTTTCGCGTTCCGCTACTCCTCCCTCTCGGCCCTGGTCGCCTCGCTCGTGACCCCCTTGGCGTTCTGGTATCTCGGTGACGGGCCCACGGCGCTCGTGACGGCGGCGCTGGCCCTCGTGCTCTGGGTGAAGCACCGGCCGAACATCGAGCGATTGCTGGCCGGCACCGAAGGCCGGATCGGGCAAAAGGGATGAGCGCCATCTCGCTCACGGACGAGCAGCGGCTGGATTGGCTGCGTCTCATCCGGAGCGAGCGCATCGGGCCCAGAACGTTCCGGGCCCTCGTCAACCAGTTCGGCGGGGCGCGCCCAGCCCTGGAAGCGTTGCCCGATCTCGCCCGCAAGGCCGGACGGCTGACCATCAAGGTGGCGACGCGCGGGGAGGCCGAGCGGGAGCTCGAAGCGGTGCGGCGGCTCGGCGGCCGCCTCGTCGCCCAGGGCGAAGCCGAATATCCCCGCCCGCTCCTCGCGATCGACACCGCCCCGCCGCTGATCGCGGCCCGCGGGGAGATCGCCGTTCTGCAGAAGCCGACCGTGGCGATCGTCGGCTCGCGAAACGCCTCCGCGGTCGGCGGGGTCTTCACCGAAAGGCTCGCGGCGGAGCTCGGCCGCGAGGGGTTTGTGATCGTGTCCGGGCTCGCACGCGGCATCGACGCGCGGGCGCACAAGGCCGCGCTCGCGACCGGGACGGTCGCGGTTCTGGCCGGCGGACACGACCGCGTCTATCCGAGCGAGAACGTCCCTCTGCTCGACCGCATCATCGGGGAGGGCGGCGCCGCCCTGACCGAGATGCCGATCGGCTGGGAGCCTCGCGGCCGCGACTTCCCGCGTCGCAATCGCATCGTCTCCGGGCTTTCCTACGGGGTCATCGTAGTCGAAGCGGCCCGGCGCTCGGGCTCGCTCATTACCGCGCGCTTCGCGCTCGAACAGGGCCGCGAGGTTTTTGCGGTTCCGGGCTCGCCGCTCGATCCGCGCGCCGAGGGTACGAACGACCTCATCCGGGGCGGCGCGACGCTGTGCTCGGCGGCGGAGCACGT
>JAQGJZ010000302.1 GCA_028290385.1 Enterovirga sp. | reverse complement strand
CGCGCCGGTGCGGCGCGAAGCGTGACGGGGCCGCCCCGGTCGGGGCGGCCGGTGCCCGTTTGCGCGCCGGCCGCGAGCGGCAGAAGGGTGGCGGTGAGTCCGGCAAGTGCGCCGCGTCGGGTGAGGTGGTAGCGTTCGGGCATCGGTTCGGGATCCAGCCAGCAGACGACGTCGACGGGCGCAGGACGTTCCCGGCCTTGGCCGCGCGAAGCACTGGCCTTATCTGGTGGGGCTGGGACCGTGCGGGGATTTCGGCCTCAGGGTTGCCGGAATTCGACACTTATGGGAAGAGCCGCCATGACCGCGACGCGGTTTGCAGGGCGGGCGTGGCGGAACTGGTAGACGCACTGGATTTAGGTTCCAGCGGCGAAAGTCGTGGGGGTTCGAGTCCCTCCGCCCGCACCACTCCGTCGCGACGGGTTCGAGAATATTGCAGCCGAGGCCGGCCGCAGGAGCGGTTCGGGCGGGACGGGTGCGCAAGGACAACGAGGCAAGTTCGATGCAGGTGACCGAGACGAGATCAGAAGGCTTGCGGCGCGAGTACAAGGTCACGCTGCCCGCGACCGAGCTCGAGCAGCGGCTCACCAGCGAGCTGTCCACCCTCAAGGATCGCGTCCGCATCAACGGCTTCCGGCCCGGAAAGGTCCCGCTGGCGCATCTGCGCCGGCTGTATGGCCGCTCGGTGATGGCCGACGTCGTGCAGAACGCCGTCAACGAGGCGAACCGCAAGATCGTCCAGGACAACAACCTGAAGCTGGCGCTCGAGCCGAAGATCGACATGACGGGCGATCAGGCCGAGGTCGAGAAGGCGCTCGACGCGAAGGGCGATCTCGACTTCACGGTGGCGGTCGAGGTGCTCCCGACCTTCGAACTGGCCGACCTGTCCGACGTCTCGGTCAAGAAGCTGGTTGCGCCGGTCTCGGATGCCGAGGTCGACGAGTCGCTGCAGCGCATGGCGGCCCAGAACCGCTCCTTCGCGACGAAGGGCGAGGGTGCCGAATCCGCGAACGGCGATCGCGTCGTTGTGGACTTCATCGGCCGGATCGACGGCGAGGCCTTCCAGGGCGGCACCGCGAGCGACATCACGGTCGAGCTCGGCTCCGGCTCCTTCATCCCCGGCTTCGAGGAGCAGCTCGTCGGCGCCAAGGCGGGCGACACCCGCACGGTAAACGTCACGTTCCCCGAGAATTACGGTTCGGCCGAGCTCGCCGGCAAGGCGGCCGAGTTCGAGGTCACCGTGAAGGACGTCCAGGCTCCGGGCGAGACGGCGATCGACGACGAGTTCGCCAAGGGCTTCGGCATGGAATCGCTGGACAGCCTGCGCGACGCGGTCCGTTCGGCCATCAAGCGCGATTTCGATGCGCAGTCCCGCCGCAAGGTGAAGAAGGAGCTCCTGGACGCGCTCGACACCAAGTATTCGTTCGAACTGCCCGAGGGCCTCGTCGACCAGGAATTCCGGGCCGTGTGGTCGCAGGTCGAAGGGGACATGAAGAGCAACAACCGCACCTTCGAGGACGAGAACACGACCGAGGACGCGGCCCGTGCGGAATATCGCCGCATTGCCGAGCGTAGGGTGCGGCTCGGTCTCGTCCTTGCGCAGGTCGGGTCCAGCGCCGATATCCAGGTGACCGACGAAGAGGTCGACCGGGCGCTGCTGGAGCGGGTGCGCCAGTATCCGGGCCAGGAACGGCAGGTCTGGGAGTACTTCCAGAAGAACCCCGCCGCGAAAGCGGAGCTCCGGGCGTCGATCCTGGAGGAAAAGACGGTCGACCATCTGTTGGAACGGATCACCGTCGTCGAGGAAGAGATCTCCCGCGAGGAGCTGTTCCGCGACGAGGACGAGACAAAGGCGGACGAGCCGGCCGCCGCGTGATTGGGGGATGAGGTCGTCCGGCCGGGCTCAGCCCGGCCGGGCCGCCTCTGGAGCGAAGCGACAGATGAGAGATCCGGTAGACGTCTTCAACAACACGCTCGTCCCCATGGTGGTCGAGCAGTCGAACCGCGGCGAGCGTGCTTTCGACATCTACTCGCGCCTGCTGCGCGAGCGGATCATCTTTCTCACCGGCCCCGTCGAGGATTATTCCGCCTCGCTGATCGTCGCTCAGCTCCTCTTCCTCGAGGCTGAGAATCCGAAGAAGGAAATTTCCTTCTACATCAATTCGCCGGGCGGCGTGGTGACCTCGGGCCTGTCGATCTATGACACGATGCAGTTCATCCGCTGCCCGGTCGCGACGCTCTGCGTAGGCCAGGCGGCCTCCATGGGCTCGCTCCTGCTCTGCGCCGGCGAAAAGGACCACCGGTTCGCGCTCTCGAACGCGCGGATCATGGTTCACCAGCCGTCGGGCGGGTTCCAGGGTCAGGCGACCGACATCCTGATCCATGCGCGCGAGATTGAGGCGCTCAAGCGCCGGCTGAACGAGATCTACGTGAAGCACACGGGTCGGACGATCGACGCCGTCGAGCAGGCGCTCGAGCGCGACAACTTCATGACGGCCGAGGCGGCCAAGGAGTTCGGGCTGATCGATCAGGTCCTCGTGAAGCGGCCCGAGCCCGCGGCTGTCTGAGCCATCCGGCCCTGGGCTGCTGCGCGGTTTGACCGCCATTTGTTCCTATTGAAACGGGCTCACCCGCATGTTTGCATCCGTCCTTGGGCTCTTCGCACTTGCGGGAGCCCCAGGCGGGCGGGGGGTCTGACAGACGGTGGCTACTTTTTCTTAGTCCGGCGCCACCTATCCTGATTTTCTGATTCGTGGGCGCTCCGGCGTCTGCGGTCCGAGCGGAGACAGATTATGAGCAAGGCTGGCGGCACCGATTCGAAGAGCACGCTGTACTGCTCCTTCTGCGGCAAGAGCCAGCACGAGGTCCGCAAGCTCATCGCAGGCCCCACGGTCTTTATCTGCGACGAGTGCGTCGAACTCTGCATGGACATCATCCGTGAGGAGTCCAAGTCCTCGCTGGTGCGCTCCCGCGACGGCGTCCCGACGCCCAAGGAGATCCGCCGCGTCCTCGACGATTACGTCATCGGTCAGGACCACGCGAAGAAGGTTCTCTCGGTCGCGGTTCACAACCATTACAAGCGTCTCGCGCACGCGACGAAGCACCAGGACGTCGAGCTCGCGAAGTCCAACATCCTGCTGATCGGGCCGACCGGCTCGGGCAAGACGCTGCTCGCGCAGACGCTCGCCCGCATCCTCGACGTGCCGTTCACGATGGCGGATGCCACGACGCTGACCGAGGCCGGCTATGTCGGCGAGGACGTCGAGAACATCATCCTGAAGCTGCTCCAGGCCTCCGACTACAACGTCGAGCGGGCGCAGCGCGGCATCGTGTACATCGACGAGATCGACAAGATCTCCCGCAAGTCGGACAACCCGTCGATCACCCGCGACGTGTCGGGCGAGGGCGTGCAGCAGGCGCTCCTGAAGATCATGGAGGGCACGGTCGCGTCCGTTCCCCCGCAGGGCGGCCGGAAGCACCCGCAGCAGGAGTTCCTGCAGGTCGACACGACCAACATCCTGTTCATCTGCGGCGGCGCCTTTGCGGGCCTGGAGCGGATCATCTCGGCGCGCGGCAAGGGCACCTCGATCGGCTTCGGGGCCGCCGTGTCGGCGCCCGATGACCGGCGCACGGGCGAGATCTTCCGCGAGGTCGAGCCGGAGGATCTGCTGAAGTTCGGCCTGATCCCGGAATTCGTCGGCCGCCTGCCCGTGCTGGCGACGCTGGAGGACCTCGACGAGATCGCGCTCAAGCGCATCCTGCAGGAGCCGAAGAACGCTCTCGTCAAGCAGTACCAGCGCCTGTTCGAGATGGAGAACGTCGACCTGACATTCCAGGACGAGGCGCTCTCGATGGTGGCCCGCAAGGCCATCGAGCGGAAGACCGGCGCGCGTGGTCTGCGCTCGATCCTCGAGACGATCCTGCTTGAGACCATGTACGATCTCCCCGGCCTCGAATCGGTCGAGCAGGTGGTGATCGGTCCGGAAGTGGTCGATGGCAAGTCACGGCCGCTCTACATCCACGGCGACCGTAACA
>JAQGJZ010000300.1 GCA_028290385.1 Enterovirga sp. | reverse complement strand
GGCTTCGAGCGTCTCACGGCTGACATGGTGCTCGATCCCCTCCGCGTCGCGCCGGGCCGTTTCGGCCTCGACGCCGAGGGCCAGGAGAAAGGTCTCGACGATCTGGTGCCGCTTGCGCGCGTATTTGGCGAGCGCCTCGCCACGCTCCGTCAGGAACACGCCGCGATAGGGTTTGCGCGAAACGAGCCCTTCGTCGACCAGGCGCTTCAGCATCTTGGCGACCGTGGGCTGCGCCACCCCGAGCCGTGCCGCGATATCGACCTGCCGGGCCTCGCCGCCCGAGGCGATCAGGTCCGAGATCAGCTCGATGTAATCCTCGACCAGTTCGAGCCGGCGCGCCTCGCGCGCCTGGCGGAAGCCGTGTGCGTGCACGTCCGCGTCGACAAGCCCCTCCTGGTGATCGGGATGCGGGGAGGGAGCAGACACACGATCCTCGTCGGGTGGGGGTGGGCCACGCATACCAGATCATGGCCGCCGCCGCGACCCGAAGGTTCAAAACTCAGCTTTCGCTCAGGGCTTTAGCATGGTAGCAACCTTATAGCTTATGCTATGAAAACTGGGTCGGCCGTATGCTGCGCGACGCCTCACGCGATCTGGACACCTTGGGAGCGCCCGGCGCTTCCAGCTCGCCGACGTCCGACCCAGGCTGGCGCCAGGCACGGGGGCTCGCGTCGCTGTCGGAGGTGAACGCGTCCATCCCGGTCTCGGGCTCTGCGGGGCGCCGGATGCTCGCCTTCCTCGGCCCGGGCTACCTCGTCGCGGTCGGCTACATGGACCCCGGCAACTGGGCGACCTCGCTCGCGGGCGGCTCGAAGTTCGGCTACGCGCTGCTCTTCATCGCGCTCCTGTCGAACGTCATGGCGATCCTGCTCCAGGCGCTCTGCGCGAGGCTTGCGGTCGCCACCGGTCGGGACCTCGCCCAGGCTTGCCGCGATGCTTATCCGCGGCCGGTCGGCTGGGTGCTGTGGATCCTGGCCGAGTTCGCGATCGTCGCGACCGATCTTGCGGAGGTGATCGGCACCGCGATCGGCCTGAACCTCCTGTTCGGCATCCCGCTCGAAATCGGCGTGGTCATCACGGCCCTCGACGTGTTCCTGATCCTGTATCTGCAGAACAAGGGGTTCCGCTGGATCGAGGCGATGGTGGTCGGGCTCATCGCCGTGATCGGCGTGTGCTTCCTGCTCCAGATCGCGATGGCGGACCCCGATTGGGGCGGGGTGATCCGAGGCTTCGCCCCGACGACGGAACTCGTGACCAACCCGGACATGCTCTATCTCGCGCTCGGCATCATCGGCGCGACGGTCATGCCGCATAACCTCTTCCTGCACTCGAGCATCGTGCAGACCCGGGCCTATGGCCACAGCCTGCCCGAGAAGCGCGAGGCGATCCGCTTCGCCACGATCGACTCGACCGTGGCGCTTCTGTTCGCGCTGACGATCAACGCGTCCATCCTGATCCTTGCCGCGGCGGCCTTCCACAAATCCGGCAACACGGGGGTCGAGGAACTCGGCGATGCTCACAGGCTGCTGACGCCGCTGCTGGGCTCCACCCTGGCTCCGACCCTGTTCGCGATCGCCCTCCTGTGCTGCGGCCTGAACTCGACCGTGACGGCCACGATGTCGGGCCAGATCGTCATGGAAGGCTTTATCAATTTCCGCGTCGCGCCCTGGCTGCGCCGCCTGGTCACGCGCGGGCTCGCGATCATTCCGGCGGCAGCCGTCACCATCGCGTATGGTGAGGCCGGCACGGCAAAACTCCTGATCCTCAGCCAGGTGGTGCTTGGGCTGCAGCTTCCCTTCGCGATCATCCCGCTCGTGATGCTCACGGCCAGCCGCGAGAAGATGGGCGTGCTCGTCTCGCCCAGATGGCTCACGGCCGTGTGCGCCATGATCGCGGCCGTGATCGTGATGCTCAATCTGAAGGTCGTGGCGGACTTCCTGGCCCGCTGAGGGGCTGGAACAAAGGCCGGCGCACCCCAACTCTGCAACGGGCCGGGACGACCCGGCTGGAGGATGACGTTGATGCGCAAGGCCCTTGCGGTTCTCACGATGGCGGCGGCCTTTGCGGCCGGCCCCGCGTTCGCTCAGACCACGACGACCCTGTACCGAAGCGTGAGCGTCGAGAAGGGCAAGCCGGTCCGGCTCGCGGTCGTCACGGCGCTCAAGAAGGATTGCACCCAGGGCGAGGTCGGGGGCGTGCGCATCATCAACGCGCCCAAAAACGGGCAGCTCGCGGTGCGCAGCGGAAAAATCAAGACGCCGGCCAGCTTCCGCTGCCCCAACGTCGAGACGCCGGTGCAGGGCCTGTTCTACCAGTCCAAGGCGAATTTCTCCGGACCGGACGAGGTCTCCTACGAGACGCGCACGCCCGAGGGAGCTACCGAGACCTACACGGTCAAGATCACCGTGACGGACAAGCCCGGTGGTGCGGGCGCGGCGCCCGCCGCGGGCGGCGCCAAGAAGGACGGTCTGCTCGAACTCTGACCGGTTGCGGCCGCGTCGTCGCGGCTAATGCCTGATGAGGGCGCTTGCGCGGGTACGGCTCGATGTCCGTGCTCGCCACCCCCTTGGCGTCGAGAGGCCGGGTCGTCAGGCGACCCGGCGGTCGCTCCCGTCGGCCGGCATGCGGAAGCGGAGCTCGCCGATCATGCCGACGATCTGCTGGGGCTGGTAGGGCGTCCGGATGCAGGGGGCGCCCTTCACCTTCGCCTCGTCCGGGATGCGGTGCGGGGCGCGCGAGGCGTAAATCACGTCGATCCGTGGGTGGATGAGCCGGGCGGCCTTGGCCAGCGCGAGCCCGCTGACGTCCCCGCCGAGATCCGCGTCGACCACGAGGACGCTGACGCGCCGCTCCGCTTCCAGCATCGCCATCGCTTCGGTCCCGTCTCGCGCGACCAGTGGCTCATAGCCATACATCGTGAGCCCGTTCGCCGTGATCTGGCGCGTGAGGCTGTCGCTTGCGACGAGGAGAACGGTGACGGGTCTGCTCACGGTCGAACCTCGAAAGAGTTGCGCGAAGCAATGCGGATGCCGGGCGACTAGGGAGGGCTAGGGCGGCGACGATCGCTCCACCGTTGCGAATGGCTCAACTCGACCACTCAACATCTAACGATTCGTAAATCTTTGCGGCGCCGAGGCCGGGCCTACCCTGAGTGTTGCCGAAGAGACTCACGGCAACCTGGGCCTGCATCGCGGATGAGGCGCTTCGCCGGGGCCGCGCGCCCGGGCGAGGGGGCTCGCGCGCTCAGAGCCGGACGGCGTGAACCGAGTGATCCGCGCGCGCGGCGCGCTCGGTCGCCGCCACGATGTCCAAGGGGCGCCAGGGCTTCGGGACATAGACGCAGCCGGCCGGAAGCTCCTCCAGGCGCTCGCCCGGATCTCCCGAGGTGACGATCACGCTGATCGCGGGCCAGAGAACGCACACGCTCCTGGCCAGGGACACTCCGTCCATGGGGCCGGGCAGGTTCACGTCGGCCACCACCACGGTGACCTCTCCGCCTCGGCTGCGCAGGTGTTCGATCGCGTCTTCGGCTGTTTGAACCTGGCGGACGCTGAGGTTGAACTCCTCCAGCATCACGGCGCCGAGCGCGCTTTGAGCGGGATCGTCCTCAACGATCAGGGCGATCGCCTTCAAGCCTTGCGCACGGGTCATCGGTCGCCTCCGTGCCCCCGGAATGGCGTGCGCCGACCATAGGCGCCGGCGGGGGCCGGCTGCTCCGACCTCTTTCCCGATTCCCGGGTACGATGCCGGATCGCGGAACTCCGATCAACCCGCCGCCGGGTCGAAGCCGGATCGGCGCGGATTGACGCGGGCCCTCAGGCCTTTCAGAACCCCGCCCGACAGGCGACCCAGTCGCTCGGGAGGATTTGATGAACCAGCCCGTTTCGCCGGGAACGGCGCAAGCGAAACCGCTTTGGCTGAACCTCGTCGGAGGTGAGCGCCGCCAGGCGGCGGATGGCCGGACCTTGGACGTTCTCTGCCCGTCGGACGGCCAGCCTTTCGCGGCCATCGCCCGGTCCACCGCGGCCGATGTCGACCACGCCGTGCGCACCGCGCGGGCAGCCTTCGAGGGCGCGTGGGGCAGGCTCACGGCGACCGAGCGCGGGCGGCTGCTGGTGAAGCTGGGCGACGCGATCGCGGCCCGGGTCGACGAACTCGGCGAGCTGGAGTCGCGCGACACCGGCAAGCCGCTCTCGCAGGGCCGTGCGGATGCCGTGGCCGCGGCCCGCTATTTCGAGTTCTACGGCAGCGCGGCCGACAAGCTGCACGGCGAGACCATTCCGTTCCTGAACGGCTACACGGTCGCGGTGGTGCGCGATCCGCACGGCGTCACGGGCCATATCGTGCCGTGGAACTATCCGCTGCAGATCTTCGCCCGCTCGGTCGGCGCGTCGCTCGCCTGCGGCAATGCCTGCGTCGCGAAGCCCGCGGAGGATGCCGGGCTGAGCCTGATCCGCCTTGCCGAGCTGGCGCTCGAGGTGGGCTTCCCCGAGGGCGCCTTGAACGTCGTCTCGGGGCTCGGCGAGGAAGCCGGCGCGGCTCTCTCCGGCCATCCCGGGATCGACTTCGTGTCCTTCACGGGCAGCCCCGAGGTCGGAACGCTGGTCCAGGCCGCGGCCGCCCGCAATCATATCGGCTGCACCCTCGAGCTCGGCGGCAAGTCGCCCCAGCTGGTCTTCGCCGATGCCGACCTGGAGGCCGCGGCGCCGATCCTCGTGAGGGCGATCGTCCAGAATGGCGGCCAGACCTGCTCCGCGGGCAGCCGCGTGCTGGTCGAGCGCCGGGCCTATGACGAGGTCGCGGGCCGTGTCGCCGAGTTGTTCGCCAAGGTCCAGGCCGGCCCGCACGACCTGGATCTCGATCTCGGGCCGATGGTGAATGCCGGGCAGAAGGCGCGCGTCGAGCGCTTCGTCGCCGCGGCCCGCTCGGCCGGCGTTCCGGTTCTCGCCGAAGGCAGCATCGTGGAGGGCGCCCCGGCGGCCGGCTTCTATGCGCGGCCGACGCTGTTCGGCCCCGTGCCGCGCGCCAACGACCTTGCGATCGAGGAGGTGTTCGGGCCGG
>JAQGJZ010000255.1 GCA_028290385.1 Enterovirga sp. | reverse complement strand
AAGGCCGTGACCTGGCTCGTGTCCATCCAGAACCCGGATGGCGGCTGGGGCGAGGATTGCGACAGCTACAAGCTGGAGTATCGCGGCTATGAGCCCGCCCCCTCGCGCGCGTCGCAGACGGCCTGGGCACTGCTGGGCCTGATGGCGGCAGGCGAGGCCGACCACCCCGCCGTCGCGCGCGGCATCGCCTATCTGTCGGCGGCGCAGCAGGAAGACGGGCTGTGGCCGGAGGAGGATTACACGGGCGGCGGCTTCCCGCGCGTGTTCTACCTGCGCTACCACGGCTACGCGAAATACTTCCCGCTCTGGGCCATGGCGCGCTACCGCAACCTGCAGCGCTCCAACACGCGGCAGGTGGTTTGGGGACTCTGATCGCCGCCGAGGCGGGCCGCGCCGGACCGGTGCCGGCGCGCCTCAGGCGCTGCTCTCAGCGATGAGCCCAAAGATCCTGGCGGTTACCGGCCTCACCAAGGAGGCCCGGATCGCCGCAGGTCCCGGAATCCTGGCCATTGCGGGGGGCGGCAGCCGGGCCGGGCTGGAGCGCCAGCTCGCGGCCGCGGACCTCGCCTCCATTCGGGCCGTCGTGAGCTTCGGCATCGCGGGCGCGCTGGATCCGGCGCGCCAAGTCGGCGACGTGCTGATCGCGACGGAGATCCGGAGCGCGGACGCATCCTGCCCGACGGCGACGGCGTTTCAGAAGCAATGGGCGGAGCGCCTGCGCGGCGCGGGCGTGCCGTTCGTCGCATGCGCGGTCGCCGGGACGGACGAGCCTCTCCTGACCCCCGCCGCCAAGCAGACGGCGTTCAGGCGCTACGCGGCGGACGCGGTCGACATGGAATCGCATGTGGCGGCCGCCTTCGCGGCGCGGCACGGCCTGCCCTTCGGGGCGCTTCGCGTCATCTCGGACGGCGCGGATCACGTGCTGCCGCCGGCCGCCGGCACGGCCATGCGGCCGGACGGCTCGGTGGACGTGCTCGGGGTTCTGCGCTCGCTCGCGCGCGAGCCGCGTCAGATCCCCGGGCTGATCGCGACCGCGCGCGATGCCGCGGTCGCGTTTCGCACCTTAGGCCGCGTTCGCGGCCTTCTGAGCCTGGACGGCAGCCTTCTCGGCCTGGATCTCTGACAGCTTCTTCTGGACGTTCCGCGAGAAGACGTATTCGGCGGGACGCTGCTTATCGAGCGGGATCTCGGGCGCCATCGGCCCATCGGTCTTGATGCCGAACAGGGCGACCTTCGCGGCCACCCAGGGACGGCGCACGGTGTCGTTCACGGCGGTCGCTTCGAAGCCCGAATGGACCATGCAATCGGCGCACTTCTCGTAGTTGCCGACGCCGTAATTGTCCCAGTTCGTGTCTTCCATCAGCTCCTTGAACGTCGCCGCATAGCCCTCGCCGAGCAGGTAGCAGGGCTTCTGCCAGCCGAACACGGTGCGGGTCGGGTTGCCCCAAGGCGTGCACTTGTAGGTCTGGTTGCCGGCCAAGAAGTCGAGGAACATCATCGACTGGTTGAAGGCCCACTTCTTGCCGCCGTTGCCGCGCTTGAACACGCCGCGGAAGATTTCCTTCGTCTTGGCGCGGTTCAGGAAGTGCTGCTGATCCGGCGCGCGCTCGTAAGCGTAGCCCGGCGACACCGTGATGCCGTCGACGCCGAGTTCAGTGACCGTGTCGAAGAACGTGGCGATCCGATCGGCATCGGCATCGTTGAAGAAGGTGCAGTTGATTGTGACGCGGAAGCCCTTCTGCTTGGCGAGCTTCAGCGCATCGACGGCCTTCTCGTAGACACCGGCCTTGCAGACGGACTTGTCGTGCATCTGCTCGTCGCCATCGAGATGGATCGACCAGGTGAAGTAGGGCGACGGCTTGTAATCGTCGATCTTCTTCTCGAGCAGCAGCGCGTTCGTGCACACGATCGCGTATTTCTTGCGCGCGATGATGCCCTGGACGATCTTCGGAAGGTCCTTGTGGATGAGCGGCTCGCCGCCCGCCATCACGACGACGGGCGCACCGCACTCGTCCACGGCCCCGAGCGCATCCTCGACCGAGATGCGCCGGTTGAGGATCTCGTCCGGATAATCGATCTTGCCGCAGCCCGCGCAGGCGAGATTGCAGCGGAACAACGGTTCCAGCATCAGGACCAGCGGATACCGCTTGTTGCCCTTCAGATGCTGCTTGACGATGTAGCCGCCGACATCGACGACTTGGCGGAGAGGAATACCCACGGAGCTTCTCTCGCTTCTCTTAGGCGCTCACCGCGGCCGGCTGGCCGGCATCCGGGATGCGGAGCACTTGGGGGAGGTTGAAGGTGATGTTTTCTTCGGTGCCATCGAGCACCGAGACTTCGAGCGGGCCGAGCCGCCGGAGCGCCTCGATGACGCTGTCGATCAGAACTTCCGGTGCCGATGCGCCAGCAGTGAGGCCGACGCGCTCGACGCCCGCGAGCCAGTTCGGATCGACCTCGCTGCCGTCGTTCACGAGATAGGACGGAACGCCCGCCTCCTCGCCAACGTCGCGCAGGCGGTTCGAGTTCGAGGAGTTGCGCGCCCCAACGACGAGCAGGACGTCGACGACCTTGATCAGGTCGCGCACAGCAGCCTGCCGATTCTGGGTCGCGTAGCAGATGTCCCGCGTGTCGGGACCGATCACATCCGTGAAGCGGCTCGTGAGCGCCTCGATGATGTGGCGCGTGTCGTCCACGGACAGGGTGGTCTGCGTGATGTAGGCGATCGGGGTGTCGACCGGGAGCGGCAGCGTCGCGACCTCGGCCGCGGTCTGCACCAGGTGGACGGGCCCGTCGATCTGGCCGAGCGTGCCGACCACCTCCGGATGGCCGGCATGGCCGACGAGCACGAGGGTGCGGCCCTGGGTGACGTAGCGCCGACCCTGGTTGTGCACCTTCGTGACCAGCGGACACGTCGCGTCGAGAACCGGCAGTTCGCGCTCCTTCGCCTCGGCCTGCACCGAACGCGCAACGCCGTGGGCCGAGAAAACCGTGGTGGCGCCCTTGGGCACCTCCGAGAGTTCCTTCACGAAGATCGCGCCCTTCGCCTTCAGGGTCTCGACCACGTGCCGGTTGTGAACGATCTCGTGCCGAACGTAGATCGGAGCGCCGTATTTCGTGAGCGCACGCTCGACGATGTCGATCGCCCGAACGACGCCAGCGCAAAATCCGCGCGGCTGCGCGAGAACGACCTTCATGCCCCTACCCATGTGCTGTGAGTCAGGCCCAGGGGGCCGCGGATCGCGTGCAGATACACCATTCGACCGGTCACGCCCAGCATTATGCCCTCTTCGACGCCTCTCGTCGAGCAGCAGACCCAATGCGCCGCGGTTCGCGCCGTCCACAATGCCGTCCTTCGCAAATAAAGGCGGAGGACCGGACTGGGAATGGTCGCGTATCGGCCGCCGGCGTCACCGTGAAGCGCGCAACGGCTGAAATGAAGGCATGTACGAGTCCTGACCGTGCGACCGGTTGAAGCGCCCCGGCACCCTGCGGGCATTTCGGGCGATCTTGGGCCGCGGCAATTTCAGCTCCAGGCCGCGCAGCCGCCGCGCGGAATCGCCGCCGCAGCCTCGATCACCTCCGGGGCGACGAGCGCGGCGAGTTCCTCGGCGTAGCGGTAGCCCGACGCGGCGCCGTCAAACCCGCCGGCGACTGCCGGGTGCGTATAAATTTCGGTGCGGCCCGGCGGCAGATGCCGCAGGAGCCCCGCAACCCGCGTGGGCGTCATCGCGCCTGACCAAGCGAGCCCAAAGACCTGATCGGCCGCCGCGAAGCCGGCGCGCCGCGCCCGTCGCCGCAGCAGCGTGGCGTATGGTCCCGCCACCCGGGCCTCGAGCCCGCGCGCGACCGGCTCGACAACCGAGAGCACTGCCGCCGGCTCGACCGGGACGCGCAGGGCCGTCATGCCGAACTCCCGCCCGATCTGCAGGACAAGGCCCGCGATCGTCGGGTGGAGGTGGTAGTGCTTGTGGGCGTTGACGTGGTCGAGCGCGAGGCCTGTCCGGGCAAAGGCTTCGAACTGTGCCCGGATCTCGGCCGCGACCTGCCGCTTCACGCGGGGGCGAAAGAAGATCTCCGCACCGTAGCGGGCGAGATCGGTGCGCAGCCGACCGTCCGGCCCGATCAGGTCGGGGATCGCGGCACGGGGGAGCACCGCCCTCCCCTCGACCAGCGTCAGGTGCAGGCCGACAGCGAGGTTCGGCAGCCGCCGGGCCCGCGCGACGGCGTCGGCGCACCAGGGCTCCGCAACCATCAGGCTCGCGGCCGACAGGATGCCGTCCCGATGCGCGATCTCGACGGCCTTGTTGACCTCGGGCGAGAGGCCGAAATCGTCGGCCGTGACCACGAGGGAAGTTGCGGCCTGATCCATGCTCAACCGATCAGGGCGTCATAATCGGCGTGAGAGCCGATCCAAAACCAGACAAGATCGCCCTTTTCCTCGACCGCAAGCGCCCGGTAGCGCAGCCCGACGCGGACAGACCAGAACCGCCCAACTTTCTTCAGGTGGAGCGAAGGATGATGCGGGTCGCGCTTGAGCAGTTCGTAATTGCGATCGGCGAGTTCACGAACAGCTGGTGGCAGAGCCGCGTAAGCCGTCCAGAATCGACCGCTCGCGAAATGCCTCACAGCTCGCGAGCGCGACCGGACCGGGCCTCGACCAATGCTTCGTCAGCGAGCCGGTCGAGCCGGCCAGCCGAGCCGTCCTGCTCGATTCGACGATCGAAACGTTCAGCCTCGAAGCGCTCGAACCAAGCCCGAAATTCGGCGAGCTCCTGCGGAGGGAGCTCGGCGACCGCCTTCTCGATCTCTGCGACGTTGGCCACAGCCAGTCCCTGGATCTACGCCGCTTGCGCGACGCCCCGGCGCTCCTTGAGGAAGCGGAAGAACTCCACGCCTTCGCGCAGCCGGCGCTTCATCATGTCCGGCTCGGTCACCATCTCGCCGACGATCGAGGCGATCTTCGGGATGCGGAAGTAGAACTTCCGGTAGAAATCCTCGACCGAGGTGAAGATCTCGGTGTGGCTCAGGCCCGGATAGTGCAGCGGCGCGATCTGGATGCCGTTGTCGTTGATGAGCTCGGCGTTCTTCTCGTCGAGCCAGCCGTTCTCCATCGCCTGCTTGTACAGGAACGTGCCCGGGTAAGGCGCGGCCAGCGAGACCTGGATAGTGTGCGGGTTGATCCGCGTCGCGAACTTGATCGTCTCGCGGATCGTCTCCTGCGACTCGCCTGGCAGGCCGAGGATGAAGGTGCCGTGGATCTTGATGCCGAGCTCGTGGCAGTTCTTCGTGAACTCCTCGGCGACCTCGACCCGCATGCCCTTCTTGATGTTGTGCAGGATCTGCTGGTTGCCGCTCTCGTAACCGACGAGCAGCAGGCGAAGGCCGTTGTCCTTCAGCACCTTCAGGGTGTCGCGCGGCACGTTCGCCTTGGCGTTGCACGACCAGGTGACGCCGAGCTTGCCGAGCTCCTTCGCGATCGCCTCCGCGCGCGGAAGATCGTCCGTGAAGGTGTCGTCGTCGAACATCAGCTCCTTCATCTGCGGGAACGCCTTGAGGATGTACTTCACCTCCTCGATGACGTGCCCGACGGAGCGGGTGCGATAGCGGTGCCCGCCGACCGTCTGCGGCCACAGGCAGAACGTGCACCGGCTCTTGCAGCCCCGCCCCGTGTAGAACGAGATGTAGGGGTGCTTCAGGTAGCCGATGAAGTAGTTCTCCATGACGAGGTCGCGCTTGTAGACCGGCGTCACGAACGGGAGCGTGTCCATGTCGTGCATCACGGCCCGGTCCTCGTTGTGCACGATGACGCCCTGGCTGTTGCGGTAGGACAGACCCTTGATGTCGGACCACGCCTTGCCGTCGGCGACGTCCTTGACCGTGAAGTCGAACTCGTTGCGGGCCACGAAATCGACCACCGGGGCCTCTTCCAGGCTCTCGTTGGACTGAACCGCGACCTTGGCGCCGATGAGCCCGACCTTCAGGTTCGGGTTCGTGGCCTTCATGGCCTCGATCACCTTCACGTCCGAATCAAAGGACGGGGTGGAGGTGTGCAGAATCGCGAGATCGTAGTCGCGCACCTGGCCGAGCACGTCCTGAAGGCTCGTCTTGTGGGGCGGCGCGTCGATCAGCTTGGAGTTCTCGACCAGCGCGGCTGGCTGCGCCAGCCAAGTCGGATACCAGTAGGACTGGATCTCCCGGCGCGCCTGGTAGCGCGAGCCGGCGCCACCGTCGAAGCCGTCAAAGGACGGCGCCTGAAGGAAGAGCGTGCGCATCATCTCGCGTTCAGTGCCTCGTCTTGGCGGTGAGGACGCCCGTCGACGTCACGTCGTAGCTGTGCCCTCGCCAGCTCACGCCGCGGCCAAAGAAGCTCGCGACGAAGATGCCGAAGGAAAGCAGGTCGCGCAGCGGCGCGAGCCCGTAAACCGGTCCCTTTACGCCGAAGGCCTGCCTCACGGCAAGGCATAGGGCAAACCGAAGGGCGACGGCTGCCGTCGCGGCCGCGGCCGCCGGCAGGCCCGGGGCAAGGCAGAGCGCGAGGAGAGCCAGGGGCAGCGGATGCGACACCAGCGACCCCGCATGCCCAGCCGGGTCGATCTGCCGGATCGTGCGCACCCAGCGCAGCTCCTGCCGGGCGAGCTCGCGGAAAGAGCTCTCGTTGCAGGCGTGGCCGACCGTGAACGGCGCCACCGCGACGTCCTGCCCGAGACGCCGAACGGCGGCGCCGAGCAGGTAATCGTCGGCGAGTTCGTCGGCCAGCGGACGGAAGCCCCCGATCGCGTCCAGGGTTTCTCGGCGAAGCGCGATCGTCGAGCCCATGCAGGGCTTGGCGAGCCCGAGCCCGAGCCCGACCGCGACGCTCGGCAGGAAATGGGTGTCGATCGCCATGGCGGAGAGGCGCGACCAGAGCGTTCCGCGCGGCAGGCCGTGATACGGGCAGGTCACCGCGCCGACACCGGGGCGGCTCAGTTCGCCGACGAGCCGCCGCAGGTAGTCCGACCGCACGCTCATGTCACTGTCGGCGAGCACGATCACCTCGTGCCGGACCCGTTCGGCCATGTTGATGAGGTTCGAGACCTTGCGGTTGGTCCCATGGAGCCGGCCGTCGACCACCAGCTCGATATCCGCCTCGGGGTAGGCCTGCGCGAGATCGCGCACGATTGCGAGGGCGGGATCGCCGGGATTCTGCACCCCGAAGACGATCTGCACCGGCCCGGCATAATCCTGGCGCAGAAACGTCGCGAGGTTCTCGGCGAGGCCGGGTTCGGCCCCGTGGAGCGGCTTCAGGATCGTGACGGACGGTGCCGACGGCGAGGGCGGCGTCGGACGGTCCGCGAGCCGTCGCACGAAGACGATCGCCATCACCAAGTAGGCGAGACCCGCAACGGACAGCAGCAGCAGCAGCCCCGCGAGGCCGGCGGCGAGGCTCACCGGCGGCTCTCCGCCAGGCCGCCCTCGGCGCCGAGCGCGGACGATGGTCCGCCGAGCGCGCGGCGGCCCTCGATCCATTGCCAGGCGACAAGCGCCGGCAGCCCGATCGCGAGGTCGGAGACGCGCTTCACCAGCGACAGCGCCACCGCGGGGCCCGCCGGGATGCCAAACAGCGCGCAGATGGCGACGAAGCCGCCTTCCTGGACGCCGAGGCCGCCCGGGATGGCAAAGGCCGCGCCGCGCACGGCCTGGCTGAGGCTCTCGATCACGATCGCCTCGGCGAAGCTGATCGGGTGGCCCATGAAGTGGAACGCGACCCAGACTTCGAGCGAGCCGAAGATCCAGACCGCCGAATGCACGGCGACCGAGGCCGTGACCCCGCGCGGATTCGCGTAGATCTCACGCAGGCGCTCGTAAAAACGCTCCACCGCGGCCAGCGCCGCCCATTCGCGCCCCGCCGCGAGCTTCTGCCCGATGGCCAGGAACAGCCTCGCGCCGCCGCGGCGCTGCAGAAGAAAGAAGCCGACGATGCCGAGCGCGGCGAGCCCGAGCCCGCCCGCCAGGTAGTGGACGATCTCGCTGTCACCGACGAGCCAGACCAGAAGCCCGAGCCCGAGCACCGCGAACAGGAGCTGGGTCCCGGCCTGAACGGCGATGTCGGCGATCACGCTCGCCCAGGCCATCGCGCCCTCGCAGCGCCAAAAGGTCGCGAGGCGTGCGCCGATGAAATCGCCGCCGACCGCCGCGACCGGGAGGAGCTGATTGATGCCCTCGCGCACCCAGCGCAGAAGGATCGCGACATGCGTGTCGAGCCGCCGGCCCGGCGGAAAGAGCAGGTTCCAGCCGATGCCGTCCGCCGCGATCGCGGCCGCCCGGATCAGCACCACGATCAGCGTCGCCCAGCCGGCGCTCCGCACGGCGTCCAGGACCTCGCCGGCGCCGGAAAACGCCACCACGAGGGTGAACAGAACGAGGCCGGCAAGGGCAGCCAGGATCGTCAAGCGCTTCATCTTGCCCAGGGGTCCCGCTCTGGCTTTCCGAACCAAACTCGTGCTTTAGGCTGCGGCATCTATCCGAAATCGTTCAACGATGCCCCCGGTTTGTGGTCGCATTGGCTGAAAATCGGCCGGCTGGAACAACCGGGCAGCAACTGGAGAGAGGCGACGTGGATCTCGGGGTGACCTCGCAATCGGACGTGGTGGAGCGCGACCTGACGGAGACGCCAGGCGGCACCTCTCGCGGAGAGACGCGGGGGCCTGCAACGTCCTCCGCGACGGTGATGTCCTACAACGAGTGGGATCCGCTGGAGGAGGTCATCGTCGGCCGCCTCGAAGGCGCGACCATCCCGTCCAACCACATCACGGTCACGTACAACCTGCCGCCCTCGGTGATGGGGCTGTATCGGTTCGCGGCTGGCTGGAAATATCCGGGCTGGATGAAGAAGCTCGCGCAGAAGGAGCTCGACGGCTTCATTGCGCTGCTCGAGGGCGAAGGCGTGAAGGTGCGCCGCCCGGAGATCATGGACTTCTCCAAGAAGTACCGGACGCCGAGCTGGTCCTCGCGCGGCTTCACCATCGCCTGCCCGCGTGACGGCTACATGGTGGTCGGTGACGAGATCATCGAAAGCCCGATGTGCTGGCGCTCGCGCCATTTCGAGCAGGACGCCTACCGTCCCCTGTTCAAGGAATACTTCCAGGGCGGCGCGCGCTGGACCTCGGCTCCGCGCCCCCAGCTGACCGACGATCTGTACCGCTACGATTACAAGCTGCCGACCAAGGGCGGACCGATCGAGTACACGATCAACGAGTTCGAGCCGGTCTTCGATGCCGCCGATTTCGTCCGCTGCGGGCGCGACCTGTTCGTCACGGTCTCCAACGTGACCAACCGCTTCGGCATTGCCTGGCTTCAGCGCCACCTCGGCGACACCTACCGCATCCACGAGATCCCGAGCCTGTGCACCCAGCCGATGCACATCGATTCGACGTTCATGCCGCTGGCGCCCGGCAAGGTGCTAGTGAACCCGGATTACTGCGACGTCGCCAACCTGCCGCCCGCGCTGAAGCGCTGGGACGTGCTGGTCGCGCCGCGGCCCGATCCGGTGTCGGGCATCATGGCCAAGATCTCGATGTGCTCGCCCTGGACCTCCATCAATGTCCTCTCGCTAACCGAGAAGAAGGTCGTGGTGGATGCCTCGCAGCCGACCCTGATCCGCGCCCTGAAGGATTGGGGCTTCGAGCCGCTGCCGATTCCCTTCCTGGCCTATGGGCCGTTCGGCGGCGCGTTCCATTGTGCGACCTTGGACATTCGGCGCCGCGGAACGCTGCAGGACTACTCCTGAACGGCCAAGCCTGATGTCGGGAAGGCACAGCGAGCATCGGAGTGCCTCCGACACGGCTTCGTCGCGTTGATGTCGCGGGGCACGGGACGTTAACTCTGAATCGACAAGTGGTGCGGTTTGATCGCGCCGATTCAGGATTGCAGAAGATGACGTTCCGTTCCGCGGCGTTGGTCGCCGCGCCTCTGGCACTTTGCTCCACCCTAGCCGGGGCGGCCGATCTCGGCAGCTTCCGCACGCTGCGCAGCCCGATCACGGCGCAGGCCGAGACCTATGTCGTCACGGTGACGGCGAACGGGCAGTTCATGCCCCGCTTCCCCGGCTCCGATAAGCTGACGGGCCTCGCCTACCCGTCCCTGAACGTCCGCCGCGCAAGTGAGCCGCCGCGCTTCGCCGCGCCGGACGACGGCTTCAGCATCTCGCTCTACGACGAAATTCCGGAGCTGCGATTCGGCCCCGTGGTGCGCGTGCAGGGTGGTCGGTACTATTCCGACGACCGTCGCCTTGTCGGCCTGCGCAAGATCAACTGGAGCGTCGAGCCGGGCTTCTTCGTCGAGTATTTCCCGGTCAGCTTCATCCGCGCCCGCGCCGAGCTCCGCTACGCCCTGAATGGCGCCGAGGGCCTCGTCGGCAATGCCGGAATCGACTTCATCGCGCCGATCGACCGGCTCACCCTGTCGATCGGCCCGCGGATCGGCTTCGGCGACGCCAATTACGTGCGCCGCTATTTCGGCGTCACGCCGGCCGAGGCGGCCGCCAACGTCGTGATCCCGGCCGCCTATCGGCCTGGTGCGGACGTGACCGGCGTCGGCGTGCTGGCCGCGGCCTCCTACCAGTGGAACGACACCTGGGGCACCACGGTCTATGGCGGCTACAACCGCCTGATCGGCGATGCCGGGCGCAGCCCGATCACGCGGCTGATCGGCTCGCGCGACCAGTGGACGTTCGGCGCCAGCATCTCCTACTCGTTCAACTGGACGCGCTGACCGCGTCCAGCCCCTGGCGCCGGCTTCCGCCGGCGTCAGATGATCTCGAAGTAGCGCTTCAGCTCCCAATCCGTGATGTGACGGCGGAACTCGCGCTCCTCCCACTCGCGGGTCGCGGCGAAATGCTCGACGAAGGCGGGGCCGAAGAGCTCGCCGGCCGCCTCCGACCCCTTCAGGCGCTGGGCCGCGTCCCACAGGGTGCGCGGCAGGTCCCGCCCGCCTCCATCCTTCAGGTCATAAGCGTTGCCGGTGACCGGCGCGTCGGGCTCGATCTCGTTCTCGATGCCGTAGAGCCCGCTCGCGAGCGCCGCCGCGAGGGCGAGGTAGGGGTTCGCGTCCGCGGCCGCGATTCGGTACTCGACCCGCTGCGCCGCGGCTGAACCTGGGATGGCTCGCAGCGCCGTTGTGCGGTTCTCGATCCCCCAGGTCGCCGAGGTCGGCGCCCAGAAACCCGGGATGAGCCGCGAATAGGAATTCACGGTCGAAGCGACCATCGCCAGCAGCTCCGGCATCAACGCCTGCTGGCCGCCGATGAAGTGGCGCATCGTCCGACCGAGCCCGTGCTCGGCCCCCTCCTCCCGGAAAACGGGCCTCCCGCTCTCCTTGTCCCGGAGCGACAGGTGGATATGGCCGCTCTGGCCCGGCCAGTCGTTGGACCACTTGGCCATGAAGGTGGCCATCAGCCCGCGCCGCTGGGCGAGCACCTTGACGAAGGTCTTGAACAGCGCGGCCTTGTCGGCGGCCCTGAGGGCGTCGTCGACCGCGATCGCGGCCTCGAGCACGCCCGGCCCCGTCTCTGTGTGCAGCCCCTCCAGGGCCATATCCATGGTCTCGCAAGTCTACAGCAGCTCGCGATACAGCTCGCCGTGCACGGAGGAGCGCAGCACCGAATAGCCGAAGAAGCCGGGCGTGATCGGCTTCAGGTCGCGATAGCCCTTCTGCCGCACCGAATCCGGCGTCTCGTCGAAGACGAAGAACTCGTATTCGCAGGCGGCCGAGACCGCGAACCCCATCTGGTCGGCCTTGGCCAGCACGCGGCGCAGCACGCCGCGCGGGCAGATCGCCTCCGCCTTCTCGGCGAGTTCGCACAGGAAGAACGGGACGTCGCCCTCGAAGGGCAGCGTCCGGCAGGTGTCGGGAAGGATGCGGACGGGCACGTCCGGATAGGCCGTGTGCCAGCCCGTGTAAGAGACGTTGTCGTAGAGCTGGTCGTTCGAGTCCCAGCCCACAACGACGTCGCAGAACCCCAGACCCTTCTCGAGAGCCGACAGGAACTTCGCGCGGGAGACGTACT
>JAQGJZ010000227.1 GCA_028290385.1 Enterovirga sp. | reverse complement strand
CGGTCGTGCTGCAGACCCTGATCGTCAATTGGAGCTTCGTGGGGGGCGCGCGCGGCGTCTACCTGATCCGGCCCGAGGTGAGCGCGCCGTTCAGCTCCTATGTTCAGATGCTGCTGATCGCCATGACGATCCTCGCCGTGATCGTCGTGTCGGTCGCGTTCTGCGTCGAGCGCTCATGGATCGGCTTGGGTCTTGCGGCCATCCGGGACGACGAACTCGCGGCCGAGGCGAGCGGCGTGCCGGGGCTGCGCCTGAAGCTGGTCGCGACCGTGCTGTCCGGTGCCGCCATGGGCATGGCGGGCGCGCCATTCCCGTATTTCGTGACCTATATCGATCCGCCCTCGGCTTTCAGCCTCGCCATCGCCGTGAACGCGATCGCCATGCCGCTGATCGGCGGCACGATCACCTGGTGGGGACCCGTCATCGGGGCCCTGCTCCTCGCCACCGTGCAGCAGATCCTCACGGTGACGATCTCGTCCGCGGCCAATCTGCTGCTCGTCGGCATCATCCTGGTGGTGTTCGTGGTGGCTGCGCCGAACGGCATCGTGGGCCTGATCGCCAACATGAGGAAGCGGCGATGAGGCCGGCAGTAGAGGCTGATCCCAGCAGCCCGATCCTGAGCGTTCGGGGCGTGGGCAAGCGTTTTGGCGGCTTCACGGCGCTGCAGGACGTGGACCTCACCGTGAGCGCGGGCGAGCGCATCGGGCTCATCGGGCCGAACGGCTCCGGAAAAAGCACCTTCGTGAATTGCCTCACCGGAGCTCTCACGCCGGAGGCTGGATCGATCGTCTTCGACGGCCACGAGGTCAGCCGCCTTCCGGCCTGGCAGCGCGCCCGGCGCGGGCTGGTGCGAAGCTTCCAGATCCCGCGCCCGTTCAAGCGGATGAGCGTCGTCGAGAACGTGCAGGTGCCGTTGCGCTTTGCCCGTTCCGAACCGCGCTCCGGCAGCAGCGAACAGGAGGCGCTCGAAATTCTTGCCCGGGTCGGCCTCGCCGGACGCGGCTCCGCGAGCCCGAAGGATCTGAGCCAGGTCGAGCTGCGCAAGCTCGAGCTGGCCCGGGCGCTCGCCGCCAATCCTCGCCTGTTGATCGCGGACGAGGCGATGGCCGGTCTGTCCGACAGCGAGGTCGACGAGATCGTCGAGGTGCTCGAACAACTCAGCCGAGACGGCATCACGATAATCCTGATCGAGCACATCATGCGCGCCGTCATGCGCTTCTCGGAGCGGATCGTCGTGCTGGTGGCCGGGCGCAAGGTGGCCGACGGGGATCCCGCGACCGTGATGCGGCAGGCCGACGTGGTGGAGGCCTACCTTGGCCAATAGCATCTCGATCACGGACCTCCATGCCGGCTACGGCGCGGTCCGCGTCCTGTCGGGCATCGATCTCGAGGTCCGCCCCGGCGAGACGGTCGCGCTGCTCGGCACGAACGGCAACGGCAAATCGACCCTGATCAAATGCGTCACCGGTCAGGTGAAGCCGACGAGCGGCCGGGTCACGGCCACGATCAGCGGCGTCGAGCATGACCTGTCCCGCCTCTCCACGCAGGAGATCGTCGGCCTCGGCATTGCGCTTGTTCCGGAGGGGCGGCGCCTGTTCCCGAAGCTGACCGTGAAGGAGAACCTGCTCCTCGGCGCCTTCCGTCCGGAGGCGCGCGCGAAGCTCGAGGACAATCTCGCATTCTGCTTCGATGCCTTTCCGCGGCTGAAGGAGCGGCGGTCGCAGCTCGCCGGCAGCATGAGCGGAGGCGAGCAGCAGATGCTTGCGATCGGCCGGGCGCTCATGACCTTGCCCAAGATCCTCCTGGTGGACGAGCCGTCGGTCGGGCTCGCGCCGATCCTCGTCGCCCGCACCATCGACACGATCGCCGACCTGAAGGCGCGGCTCGGCCTGACCGTGCTGATGGCCGAGCAGAATTTCCCGCAGGCCATTCGCATCGCGGATCGCGGCTACGTGCTCGTCCATGGCCGCATCGAGCTTCGGGCCGACGATCCGCAAGCCCTCCGCGACAGCGACATCGTTCGGACCCTTTACCTCGGCGGCGCCTGACGGCCTGCCCCAGCACAGGAAGCGGAGGACCGCATGAGCAAGACGATCGGGCGCGCTGAGATCGACGAGGCCGCGAAGGCCCTCTCCAATTGGGGCCGGTGGGGCAAGGACGACCAGATCGGCACCCTGAACCATGTGACGCCGGCCGAAATCGCCGGCGCCGGCAAGCTGATCCGGCACGGCCGCGTGTTCGGGATGGGCATTCCGCTGGACGCCAACGGCCCGCAGCGGGGGCTCTATGGTGGGCGCTGGAATCCGATCCACCTCATGCTCGCGACGGGAAGCGACGCCATCGCGGGCAAATATCCGGAATCGAACATCCTCGGTTACGCCGACGACGCCATCAACATGCCGGTCCAGGCCGGAACGCATTGGGACGCGCTCGGGCACATCTTCTTCGACAACCAACTCTACAACGGCCACGATGCGAGCGTGGTGGACAGCCGCGGCGTCCACAAGAACGGTATCGAGCACACGCGCGACAAGATGGTGGGACGCGGCGTGCTTCTCGACGTGGCGCGCTTCAAGGGCGTGCCGTTCCTGGAGGACGGCTACGGCATCTCCAATGCCGAACTCGATGCGACCGCGAAGGCGCAGGGCGTCGAGATCCGCAAGGGCGACTTCGTCATCATCCGGACCGGCCAGATGGAGCAGCGGCTCGAGTCGGGCGATTGGGGCGGCTATGCCGGCGGGGATGCCCCCGGGGTCGATTTCGAGAACTGCTATTGGTCGCAGGAGAAGCAGATCGCCGCGATCTGCTCCGATACCTGGGGCGTGGAAGTTCGGCCCAACAAGACGACGGACGGCATCTTCCAGCCGTGGCACTGGATCGTGATCCCCCGCATGGGGCTGACCATGGGCGAGATGTTCTACGTCAAGGAACTCGCCGAGGATTGCGCCCAGGACGGCGCCTACGAGTTCTTCTTCGCCGGCCCGCCGCTCGTGATCACGGGCGGCACCGGGTCGCCGATCAACCCGCTCGCGATCAAGTGAAAGCGCCTGCCTTCGACTACCTGGCGGTCGCCTCGCTCGCCGAGGCGCACGGGGCCTTGGCCAAGTACGGCGACGGCGCCAAGCTGCTCGCGGGCGGGCAAAGCCTTGTGCCGGCGCTCAATCTGCGCCTGCTCGCGCCCGAGATCCTGATCGA
>JAQGJZ010000223.1 GCA_028290385.1 Enterovirga sp. | reverse complement strand
GCGGGCGGCCAGCGTGTTGCGGTCGAGCGGCGGATCATCGTGTCCGGCGAGGACCTGACCGACGCCCAGCCGGGCTTCGACAGCCGCACCAACGAGCCGATCGTCAATTTCCGCTTCAACCTACGCGGCGCGCAGCGCTTCGGCGAGGCGACGACGCAGAATGTCGGTCGTCCGCTGGCCATCGTCCTCGACAACGAGGTGATTTCGGCGCCGCGCATCCTGCAGCCGATCACGGGCGGCCAGGGCCAGATCTCCGGCCGCTTCACGGTGCAGCAGGCGAACGACCTGTCCGTCCTGCTGCGCTCGGGCGCGCTGCCGGCAAAGCTCACCGTCGTCGAGCGGCGCACCGTCGGGCCGGGCCTCGGCCAGGACTCGATCGAGGCCGGGAAGATGGCGACCTACATCGCCACCCTTCTGGTCGTGATCTACATGTTCGCGACCTATGGCGTGTTCGGCTTCATCGCCAACATCGCCCTGATCGTCCATGTGGGCCTGATCTTCGGCCTGATGTCGGTGATGCAGGCGACGCTCACCTTGCCCGGCATCGCGGGCATCGTGCTCACGATCGGCACGGCGGTCGATTCGAACGTGCTGATCTACGAGCGCATCCGCGAGGAAGCGAAGGCGGGGCGTTCGGTCATCTCGGCGATCCAGGCGGGGTTCGACCGCGCCTTCGCGACCATCATCGACTCGAACTCGACGATGGCCATCGCCGCCCTCATCCTGTTCTTCCTGGGCTCGGGCCCCGTGCGCGGCTTCGCGGTCGTCTTCATCCTCGGCATCCTCACGACGGTTATCACCGCCGTGACCCTGACCCGGATGATGATCGCGCTCTGGTACGCGTATACCCGGCCCAAGGCGATCCCGTTCTAGGACCACTCCCGTGCGCCTGCTCCGCCTCTGGCCGGAAGAGACCCGCTTCGACTTCATGCGGCTCCGGCATCTCTCCTTCCCGTTCTCGGCCGCGATCTCGGTCGCGATCGTCATCACGTTTATGACGGTCGGGCTGAATTACGGGATCGACTTCACCGGCGGCACGCTCATCGAGATGCGGGCCAAGGACGCCAAGGCCGATGTCGGCCCGATCCGCGACGCTGCGAGCAATTTCGGCTTCGGCGAGGTCGAGGTGCAGGAATTCGGCACCCAGGGCGAGGTCTCGCTGCGCTTCCGCATCCAGCCGGGCGGGGAAGCCGCGCAGACCGCCGTGGTCGAAAAAGCCCGCTCGGCCTTCGGGACCGCGTACAATTTCGAGCGGGTCGAAACGGTCGGGCCGCGCGTCTCCGGCGAACTGGTCCAGGCCGGCACGATCGGCGTGATCCTGTCCGTGCTCGCGGTGCTGGCGTATCTGTGGTTCCGCTTCGAGCGCGAGCTCGCGATCGGGGCGATCATCGGGACGCTGCACGACATCGTGCTGACGGTCGGGTTCTACGTGCTGACGCAGCACGAGTTCAACATGACCTCGATCGCCGCGATCCTCACCATTGTCGGCTATTCGCTGAACGAGACGGTGGTGGTGTTCGACCGGACGCGCGAACTGCTTCGGCGCTACAAGCAGATGCCGACGGTCGAGCTGCTGAACCTGTCGATCAACACGACCATGTCGCGCACGGCGATCACGTCGATGACCACGATCCTTGCCTTGCTCGCGCTTGTCCTGTTCGGCGGTCGCGCGATCGAGGGCTTTGCCCAGGTGATGCTCGCCGGCGTGTTCATCTGCACCTATTCGGCGATCTTCATCTCGTCTCCGTCGCTCATCTATATCGGGCTGCGGAGCGGACAGCGTGCGGCGGCGCGGGACGTGGCGGTCGCGCAGCCGGCCGAATAGTGAGCGACGCGCGGCCCGGCCACGGTTTCGTCCCCGGCCGGCACCAGCTCGACTCCTACGGGCAGGGCGGCTTCCGGTTCGCCGGGATGTCGCACAAGGGCTCGATCCTCGCCCTGCCCTCGGGCATCGTCTCCTGGCCGGTCGCGTCCGCGGGCGAGCTCCGCCCTGAGCATTTCGCGGCCGCCCTTGCCGAAATGCCGAAGATCGACTTCCTGCTCGTCGGCACCGGAGCCGACATCGTGCCGCTTTCCGCCGAGCTCCGCCGCCCGTTCCGCGAGGCCGGCATCTCGATCGACGCGATGCAGACGGGGGCGGCGGCCCGCACCTACAACGTCCTCGTCGCGGAGAACCGCCGGGTCGGCGCCGCGCTGATCGCGGTCGGATGACGGCCGAGGAGAGCCGCCTCGCGGCCGCGCAGGCGCATTGCGCCGCGCTGGTCCGGGACGGCGATCCGGATCGCTATTACGCGACGCTGTTCGCCCCCGCCGAGGCCCGCCCTCCCCTGTTCGCGCTGTATGCGTTTTCGAGCGAGATCGCCCGGATCCGCGACACGATCTCCGGGCCCATGCCCGGCGAAATCCGCCTGCAATGGTGGCGCGACGTGCTGGTCGGCGATGCCCGCGGCAGCGTCTCCGATCATCCGGTCGCGGCGGCGCTGCTCGCCGCCATCGCGCAATTCCGGCTGCCCCCGCAGGCCCTGCTCGACCTGATCGATGCGCGCACCTTCGACATCTACGACGACCCGATGCCCTCGACGGGCGACCTCGAAGGCTATCTCGGCGAGACCTCCTCGGCGCTGATCCGGCTCGCCTCGCTGATCCTCGCCGGCGGGCGCGATCCCGGCGGCGCCGACGCGGCCGGCCATGCGGGGATCGCGTACGGCGCGACCGGCCTTTTGCGCGCGCTGCCATGGCACGCACGGCGCGGGCAGCTCTTCGTCCCGCGCGACATTCTCGACGCGAACGGCGTCACGCGCGACGATGTCGTGATGGGCCGCGGCGGGCCGGGCTTCGTGGCGGCGCTGGCCGACATGCGGGCGCTGTGCCGCCGTCACCATGCGGCGCTCGGCGAGCTGCGCCGCTCCGTGCCGGCTCAGATTCGACCGGCCTTCCTGCCGGTCGCGCTCGTGCCCGGCTATCTGCGCCGGATGGAGCGGGCGGATTACGACCCCTTTGCAACGCTGATCGACCAGCCGGCCTGGATCAAGATCGCGCGGCTCTGGCGCGAGGCGCGACGATGACGGCGCCGGAGCTCGATCACCTCGTGGTCGGGGCGGCCGACCTCGACGCCGCGACGGCCGCGCTCGAGGGGGATTGGGGCATGCGATTCGGCCCCGGGGGCCGACACCCCGCGATGGGCACCCACAACCGGCTGACCCGGATCGCAGCCACGAGCTACCTGGAAATCATCGCGACGGACCCGGCGGGCGTGACCCCGAACCGGCCGCGCTGGTTCGGCCTCGACGACCCCGCGGTTCGCACCGAACTGGAGGGGCGGCCGCGCCTCCTCGGCTGGGCGCTGCGGGTGCCGAACATCGACGCGGCGATCGCCGCGAGCCGGATCGATCTCGGCCGTGCGACCGCCATGACGCGCGGCGCGCTGCGCTGGCGCATCACGATCCGGGACGATGGCACCCTTCAGGAGGGCGGAACGGTGCCGTTCCTCATCGAGTGGCCGGACGGGAGCGGGCCGGCCGCCTCCATCCCTGATTCGGGGCTGAGGTTTTTGGGGCTGACGCTGCGGCATCCGGAACCGGCGCGGCTGCGGACGATGCTCGCCGCGCTCGGGGCGGCGGACCTCGCCGCGGTCGAGAC
>JAQGJZ010000171.1 GCA_028290385.1 Enterovirga sp. | reverse complement strand
GCTGGGCCTGACCGCCGAGCTTCCCTTCCGTTCCGACCTCGCGCGCCACGCGGGTCACCTCGCCCGCGAAGGCGTTGAGCTGGTCCACCATCGTGTTGATGGTTTCCTTCAGCTCCAGGATCTCGCCCGAGACGTTGACGGTGATCTTCTTGGACAGGTCGCCGTTCGCGACCGCGGTCGTCACCTCGGCGATGTTTCGGACCTGGCCGGTCAGGTTGCCGGCCATCGAATTCACGTTGTCCGTCAGGTCCTTCCAGGTGCCCGCGATGCCCGGCACCTGCGCCTGGCCGCCGAGCTTGCCTTCCGTGCCGACCTCGCGCGCCACGCGCGTCACCTCCGACGCGAAGGCGTTGAGCTGGTCCACCATCGTGTTGAGGGTTTCCTTCAGCTCCAGGATCTCGCCCGACACGTCGACCGTGATCTTGCGCGACAGGTCACCGCGCGCCACGGCGGTCGTCACCTGCGCGATGTTGCGGACCTGGGCGGTGAGGTTGCCGCACATGGCGTTCACCGAGTCGGTCAGGTCCTTCCAGGTGCCCGCGACGCCCGGCACGATGGCCTGGCCGCCGAGCTTGCCTTCCGTGCCGACCTCGCGGGCCACGCGCGTCACCTCGGACGCGAAGGAGCGCAGCTGGTCCACCATCGTGTTGATGGCTTCCTTGAGCTGCAGGATCTCGCCGCGCACGTCGACGGTGATCTTCTTCGACAGGTCGCCGTTCGCCACCGCGATGGTCACGTCCGCGATGTTGCGGACCTGCGCGGTGAGGTTCGAGGCCATCGAGTTCACGGACTCGGTGAGATCCTTCCACACGCCCGTCACTTCGGAGACCTGGGCCTGGCCGCCGAGCTTGCCGTCCGTGCCGACCTCGCGGGCGACGCGCGTCACCTCCGAGGTGAACACGGAGAGCTGCTTGATCATCGTGTTGACGATGGTCGCCGAGCGCAGGAACTCGCCCTTGAGCGGGCGTCCCTCCACGTCGAGCGGGACGGTCTGGAGCAGGTCGCCCTTGGCGACGGCCGTGATGGTGCGGGTGACGGCCGTCGTCGGCCAGAGAAGGTCGTCGATCAGCGTGTTGACCGATTCCTCCATGTCGCCCCAGGCGCCATGCGAGGTGCCGAAGCGGACGCGGTTGCGGGTCTTGCCTTCGCGGCCGACCACCTGGCCGACATGCTCCAGCTCCGTCGCCATCCGCTCGTTGGAGGCCACGATGTCGTTGAAAGCGTCGGCGATCTTGCCTTCGAGGCCCGTGTGATGGCTCGGCAGACGCACGGAGAAGTCGCCGAGCCGCATGGCCTGGAGCGCTTCGAGCAGTTCGATCGCGTGCACGTTGCCGTCGAGATGGCCGTTGGGGCCGGTCGCGAGCGCGCCGATCTCCACGCCGTCGCCGAGCGGACCGGCAGCGGCGGTCTCAGACAGGGTCGCGCCACTGGCGGCGCGCTCGGACGGCTGATCCATCTTCCCACTCCGGCCGGCCTCGCAGGGCCGGTTCTATGATTCGCTACCTTCGGCTCACGTGCCTGAACCCGAGCCGAGTCAGGTGCCGCAATACCACAAACGGCGCATTCAGGCGTGCCGCCGGTTCTTCCGCAAGATGGCGCCGATGATCAGAATGAACGCCAGCAATCTCAGCAGATAGAACCAGGTCTGCTCTTCCCTGGGCAGGCCCGACCAGGCGATGAGAACCTGCTCGAGGGAGAACAGCGCGAAGGCTGCCGCAAAGGCGGCGAACAGTTCGTCGCGCGTCCGGCTCCAGAACTTCAGGAAGAAGACGCAGGCCACGAGGTGACCCATCGCGACCGCGCCGAAGCTGAAAGGCAGCATGCTCAGCTCTCGTCCGTTTCCCAGATGAACCCGAAGACGAGCACGCAGACCGCCGCGAGCGCGGTCAGTCGGCGCACGACCGTGAAATCGATGCTCTCGATGACGAGCAGGTCGAGCACGACCAGGAAATTGTTGAACGCGAGCAGAATGAAGCAGGCGGCGCTCCACAGCAGAAGCCGCGCTCCGGTCTGGACGTAGCTGCGGATCAGCAACGCCGCGCAGCCGGCACTCGCCAGGAGGCACAAGAGGTAGATCGCGGCCTTGGCCCCTGACACGGGTCAGTCCTTCCTCAGCCTGAACGCGTCGGCAAAGGACCTGAGCCGGTCGGTCCTGGCAAAGAGCGCCTGCGTCACCGCAGTCGGCCGCTCGCGATAGAGTGTCTCGAGTTCGGCAGTCAGGCTGTCGAATGCCGCGGACGCAGGAGCATAACGCCAACGTCCCGCCCCATCCGAGGCAGCCAAGCCGGCGGCCTCCAGCGTGCGGAGACCATCCTTGACGACCGAAGCGCTCGCGCGAAGTTCGCGCACGAGTTGGTCAGGCTCCCAACTGCGTTCGCGGGATCTGCGAAGGCGGAGAAGCAGCTCAAGATTCCAAACCGACCGGACCGCAGAGCGAACAAAGTCGAGAACATCCCCCTCGATCATGTCCTCCCGCGAGCTGCCTGGCTGTGCCCCGGCTAGAGCAATCCGGCCGGGGCCGCAACTGCCCACGTTGGCACAATCCCGCCACCGGGCGGGGACGGCGGCGCAAGCGCGTTCAGGCCACGCGGCGCACGGGCGCGTCCTGCAGCCCGAGCGCCGCGGCGGCGACGACGCAGTTGCGTCCGCTCCGCTTGGCTTCATAGAGCGCCCGGTCGGCCGCCGCGACGAGTTCGGCTGGGCGCAGGTCACTGCCCTGGCCGGCGCGCCCGCGGAACGTCACGACCCCGACGCTCGCCGTCACCACGCCGAAGGGCAGGTGCGGCGCATGCGCCCGGGCCAGGTTCTGCACCCCCCGGCGGGCCCGTTCGCCCGTCTGATACGCCGCAGCCGCGTCCGTGCCGGGCAGCAGAATCGCGATCTCCTCGCCGCCATAGCGGGCGACGAGGTCGCCGGGGCGCCTCGCAACCAGGCCGACCACCCCGGCGATCAGCTTCAGGCACTCGTCTCCCGCCTGGTGGCCGTAGCTGTCATTGAACAGCTTGAAGCGGTCCACATCCAGGAAGGCGAGCGACAGCGGCGTTCCCGTCCGGAGCGCCCGGTGCCACTCGGCGGTGAGCGCCTCGTCGAAGCTCCGCCGATTGGCGAGGCCCGTCAGGCTGTCCGTCCGGGCGAGCGCGAGCAGCTGGTGTTCGAGCCGCTTGCGGTCGGTCACGTCGCGCGAGCTCGTGACCACGCCATCGCGGGCGCCGGTGGCCGGATCGTGCAGCACCCGGACCGTGGTCTCGAGCCAGATCTCCGTCCCGTCGCGATGCCGCGTGCGGTAGGTGAGCTTGGTTTCGGAGAGGCCCTCCTGCAGGCGGGCGACCTCCTGCCGCGCGCGCTCCCGGTCCTCGGGGTGGACGCGCTCCAGCGCGGAATATCCGACGAGTTCGTCCGGCCGAAGCCCGAGCAACCTCTCGGAGGCCGGGGACACGTAGGTCCGGATCCCGGCCCGATCCACGCGGCACAGCATGTCGCTGGAATTCTCCGCCATCAGGCGGAAGCGGCTTTCCGCCTCGCGCAGGGCCATGTCGGCCCTTTGGCGCCGCCGGATCTGGCTGGACAGAAGGATCCCGGCCGCGAGGATCAGGAGGATCACCGGGCCGGCCCCGGCCACGCGCAGCGTCGCCTGGCGCAGCCATTCCGAAAGCGCCTCGTCCCGGGACAAGGACGCGACCGCCACGAACGGAAACTTGTCGGCGGCCCGGAAGGCCACGATCCGGGCATCGCCGTCGGGGCTGATTGCGGTCGCCGCGGTCCCGTCCGGCGCGTCGCGCATCCGGCGGAGCAGGTCGGGGACGATGGCTTGCCCCGGCCGGGCTTCCTGGTCCGGGAACCTGGCCAGCACGGTCCCGTCGGTCCGGATCAGCCCCATGGCGCCGCGCTCGCCGACGGACACGTCCCGGTAGAAGCTGGCGAAGGTGACGGCATCGATGGCGAGGTTGGCGACGCCGAGGAAGCGGCCGTCGGCCCCCGCGATGCGGCGCGAGAGCGTCACGACCCAGCGCTGGTCGGTGCGGGCCTGGACAGGCGCTCCCAGATGCGGCGACCGGCCCGGGTTCTCCACGTGGTGGCGGAAGTAGCCGCGATCCGAGCGGTTGTCGCCCAAGCTTGCGGGCTTGGAGCTCGCGACGACGCGGCCGTTCTGGTCGAGCACCGCGAGCCCGCGCAGCCTGGGCAACTGCGCCGACCACGTCTGCAGCGCAGCCGTGAGCGCCCCCAGGCGCTCGTCGGACATGCCGTCCCGCTCGAGCTGGTCCACCAGCCCGACCAGGGCCGTGTCCATCGCCTCGAAGGTCTCGCTTGCGTGCTGGGCGAGCGAGCGCGCGAGGTTCGTCGTGGTGCGACCGGCGCTCAGGAGAGCCGCCTCGCGGGCATGCCACTCGCGCCAGACCTCGCTGCCGATCAGCAGCACGCAGGCCAGAACCGCGAAGGCGATCACGAGGCCGGGCGTCCGCTCGGGCGAGAGCGACATCGGCCTGATGGCCGGCCGGCGTTGTCCGAAACACACTTGCACCGAAAAGCTGGCCTCCGCGCGCCACCAAAACCGGTGCGGGCGCATCCGGCTCCCACGATCCGGGACCCCTGGTTTCCACCGGCGCTACCCAATCGCTCAAATTGTTCGGAACGGACGATCGGTGCTCGCCGGCCGCCCGGTCCCGGGTTGTGAAACATTTCGTCGGCGCGCCCTCGCACCTTCCTGGCCGGGACGCGTTAGAGTGGTGATTCGAGCACTCACCCGGCCAGGCTGCGGGGCTTCGGACCCGCTTGGAAAAGAGGATGGCGTTGTCGAAGCCGCGGATTCAGTACGGAGCCCTACCTTTTCGCCTCGCCGAGGGCAGCATCGAGATCCTCCTTGCGACGTCGCGCGAGACGAAGCGCTGGGTGATCCCGAAAGGCTGGCCCATGAAGGGCAAGCCGCCGCACAGGACGGCTGAGCGCGAGGCCTTCGAGGAGGCCGGCCTCAAGGGCAAGATCCAGAACCGCGCGATCGGCTCCTACCGGTACGAGAAGAAGCTGAAGGACGGCGCCTTCGTCGAGTGCGAGGTCGAGGTCTTTCCCATGAAGGTGAGCGCGCAGCGGCGCCGCTGGCCGGAATACGAGCAGCGGGAAACGCGCTGGTTCCCGGCCGCCGAGGCCGCAGCCTCGGTCCATGAGCCGGATCTCGCCGAACTCATCGGCAAGCTGGAGGCGAACCTCCAGGCCCGGGCCTTATCCGGATCGAAGGCGGCCTGACCAGCTGACCTGGGTCTAGGTCTGCTTTTCCTCGGCCGGGCCGTGGCTCTGGCGCCCATGGCCGTCCTGCCCGGGATTGTTATGCTTGTTGTGGCTGCTCTCCTGCGCGGCCGGGCGGTCGACGGAGCCGGCCTCGTGCTTCGGTGCCGGCGCCGGGGCATCGGCGCGCCGATCCTGCGACTCGACCCCTTGCTCAAACTGGCGCACCTGGTGTTCGTGAGTCTTGTTGCCGGGCATGTGCATCCTCCTTGGCAACAGAACGGCCGAACGGGGTTGCGGTTCGGCCGACCCGACATGCGGCGAACACAGGCGGACGGATCGACGTGACCCGGCTCATCATTCCCTTTGTGCTCGGCGTGCTCGGGCCGATCGCGATCATCGCCTACCTGCTGCTGCAGCAATAGCGCAGGGCAGGCCGCCGGCCGTCCAGGCCGGCACACGGCGCCTCCGGCGTCGCTTGGACGCCTTGGCAGGGCGGCGGCGGCGCTCTAGCTCAGGCGGCACAATCTCGCGAGTTCGTCCATGTCTCCCCGCGCACGCCGCCTGGCGCTCCCCCTGCTGGCCCTTGCGATCGGCGTCATCGCCCTCGGAACCGCGATCTACGTCACGCTGCTGCCGCGCGGCGGATCGTCGGTGTCGATCGGTGGCCCCTTTGCGCTCACGGCGGGCGACGGGCGCACGGTGTCCGACCGCGATCTTCGCGGCGCGCCCTACCTCGTGTTCTTCGGGTTCACGCATTGCCCCGATGTCTGCCCGACCAAGCTGTTCCAGCTTTCGGAGGTGCTCCGGGCGATGGGCGACGGCGGCCAGAAGGTGCGGGCGCTGTTCATCACGGTTGACCCGGAGCGCGACACGCCCGCCATCATGAAGAGCTACGTGTCGAGCTTCGACGAGCGCATCGTGGGGCTCACGGGCGACCGCGAGGCCATCGACAAGGTCGTGCGCGACTTCCGCGCCTTCGCCAAGAAGGTCCCGACCAAGGACGGCGACTACACGATGGAGCATACCGGGCTCGTCTACCTGATGGGCAAGGACGGTCAGTTCATCGGCTCGTTCAACCTCGAGCGCCCGCCCGAGGAGGCCGCGAAGGACCTGCTCCGGCGGGTCTGAGCCGCGGCCCGGGCCGGTGCGGCGAGTTGCTGCGGTCCCCTTGCCAGCCCGGCCCGACAGGCGGACGATCAGAACGCGGGACCAGCGACCGGAAGACGTGGCGGCCCGCGGAGGAAGCGCGGGAGGACCAGCCATGACCCTGTTCGACGACCGAGAGCGGGCGTTCGAAGCCAAGTTCGCCTATGACGAGGACCGTCGCTTGATCGGCGTGGCCCGAGGCCACCGCCTGTTCGCGCTCTGGGCCGCAACGCGGCTGGGCTTCGACGCAGACCGCGCCGACGCCTATGCGCAGGACATCGTGCGCTGCGGGCTCGACGATCGGCACAGCGACGCCGTTCTGCGGCGCGTGTTCGACGACCTGCGCCGGGCCGAAATGAACGTGCCGGAGAGCGAGGTGGAGGCGACCTTCGTGGCCATGCGGGTCAGGGCCGTCGAGCAGATGCGCATCGAGGATCTGACAACGCCGGAACACCACCCGAGCCTTTGACCCTCGGGCGAGCGGCGGTTCTCGATCTGGCAGATCGGGTGCCGGGCCGACGCCTTGGCTTTCCCGCGCCGGCCTGCCGAATCCCGGCCGCTCGCGCGCCGCCCCCCGTTGCTCCGTCACTGAAGTGCGCTCGGGACGGCTCGCGTGTGCACGCTTGAGCCCCGCATGGTCCCAGTCTAGCCTCCTGTGGCAAGATAGGGGGGAAGCAGCCGGCTCGTGCCTCGTGGCTCGTGCTGTGTGCCCGTCCAGCCGCCGGGATGCCGGGGCTGGCGCGCCACTTGCGATGCTGTCTCGAGGCTCGCCGCCGGTTGCGCACGAGCGACGGAGACGCTTCCATGAACGAGCAGGAGCTGCGCGGCCTCATTGCCGAGGTCGCGGAAGGCAAGCTGTCCCGGCGCAACTTCGTCCGGCGCATGCTGGCGCTGGGCCTGACGGCCCCGCTTGCGGGCACCATGCTCGCCCATGGCGGGGTCGCCTTCGCGGATGCCACGCTGCCCTACCGGCCGAGCAAGGCCGGGGGCGGCGGCGTGTTGAAGCTGCTGCTCTGGCAGGCCCCCACCCTGCTCAACCCGCATTTCGCCAGCGGCACAAAGGACCAGATCGCGTCCCGCATCTTCTTCGAACCGCTGGCCGGCTGGGACAAGGAGGGCAACCTCGTCGCGCAGCTCGCCGCGGAGATCCCGTCCAAGACCAATGGCGGCCTCTCGGCGGACGGCAGGGAGGTGACCTGGAAGCTGAAGCGCGACGTGAAATGGCACGACGGCAAGCCGCTCACGGCCGACGACGTCGTGTTCACGGCCGAATACGCCGCCGACCCCGCGACCGCCGCCTACACGACGGGCGCGTACAACAACATCAAGGTCGAGAAGGTCGACGACCACACGGTCAAGATCACCTTCAAGGAGCCGACCCCGTTCTGGGCCGATCCGTTTGTCGGCGTCACCGGCCAGATCCTGCCGAAGCACCATTTCGGCGAGTACAAGGGCGCGAAGTCGCGCGACGCGCCCGCGAACCTGAAGCCGGTCGGCACCGGGCCCTACAAGTTCGTCGATTTCCGCCCCGGCGACATCCTGATCGGCGAGCGGAACCCGGATTACCACGTCCCCAACCAGCCGTTCTTCGACAGGATCGAGGTGAAGGGCGGCGGCGACGCGGTCTCGGCTGCGCGCGCCGTGCTGCAGACCGGCGAATACGATTACGCCTGGAACCTGCAGGTCGAGGACGAGGTCCTGAAGCGCATGGAGACCGGCGGGCGCGGAAAGGTCAGCACCGTGGTCTCGGGCGATATCGAGTTCATCATCCTGAACCCGACCGACCCGTGGACGGAGGTCGACGGCGAGCGCTCCAGCAGCAAGACAAAGCACCCGACCTTCTCCGACCCCAAGGTGCGTGAGGCCA
>JAQGJZ010000145.1 GCA_028290385.1 Enterovirga sp. | reverse complement strand
GAAATCGACCGGATGATCGTTGGCGGCCGTGACGTCCACCCGGCGGCAGAGATCCTCCACGCTGATCCCGTCGAGCTCCCGCAGAAACACCTCGCCGGCGGCCGCAACGGCCGGGGCGATGACGTCCTCGACAAGGGCCGAGCGCGGGCCGGCTTCCTCGTCGCGCGCATCGGGACTGCTCTGGGCGGCCCGGACGATATCGCCGACCGACACGCGCCGGCGCTCGCGCGCCAGTTCGTAGCCGCCGCGCGGACCGCGTAGCCCCTTCAGGATGCCGCTCCGGACAAGCGCCTGGAGCACAGTCTCGAGATGGCGCGGCGGCAGGCTGTGGCGCGCGGCGAGCGCCTTGGCCGTGACGGGCACGGGGCGGGCATGCAGCGCGATGTCGACCACCGCCGCGACGGCGAACAGGCTGCGCCGGGACAGCAGATTCACGCGCTCACTCCCCCGCCATGGTCGCCGCGATGCCGGTCGAGCCGAAGCCTCCCGCCCCGCGCGCCGTTTCGCCATCGAACGCGGACACGATTCTGAAGCGGGGCCGCGCCACGGGCACGAAGAGCATCTGCGCCAGCCGGTCGCCAGGCGATATCGTGATGGCCTGCGCGGTGCCGGGCGGGTTCCGGTTCCAGGCCGAAACGAGGCAGGGCCCCTCGTAATCCGCATCCACCACCCCGACCGTGTTGCCGAGGACCAGGCCGCGATGGCCGAGCCCCGAGCGCGGTGCGATGATGGCGCAATAGCCGGGATCGCCGATCCGGATCGCGATCCCGGACGAGACCAGGACGGGCGGATCGCCCGGGTGCAGTGTCAGCGGCTCGTCCAGGCAGGCGAAGAGGTCGAGCCCCGCGGCCATCGCCGATCCCCAATGGGGAAAGCCCCACGCGGAGAGACGGGAATCGAGGAGCTTCACATCCACTTTCATCAACGGCCCGCTCTCGCCGGTTCGGCCCGGTGGGACTTTCCACCTGCAGGGCGGAAGCACAAGTGCTTGCAGTTTCCGCCCCCCTCTGCCATAAGCCCCGCCTCTGGACCGCCCGGCCGGTAGGGCTGCCGTGGCGGTTCATTCCCTGCTCCAAGCAGTCACCGAAGCGCTGCCCGGGCCCGCCCGGGCGCGGCGAGTTCAGGAGAGCCAAATGCCCAAGCTCAAGACGAAGTCGGGCGCTAAGAAGCGCTTCAAGATCTCCGGTACGGGGAAAGTGATCAGGGCCCAGGCCGGCAAGCGGCACGGCATGATCAAGCGGACCAAAAAGCAGATCCGCAACCTGCGCGGCACGACCACCCTGTTCAAGGGCGACGCCGACAACGTGAAGAAGTTCTTCCTGCCGAACGGCTGAAGAACCTCACGCACCCCGCAGATACCGACTAGCTTCCTCCCAGGAGATCACCCATGGCCCGCGTAAAACGCGGCGTGACGAGCCACGCCAAGCACAAGAAGGTTTTGGATCAGGCGAAGGGCTTCTATGGCCGTCGCAAGAACACGATCCGGATCGCCAAGCAGGCGGTCGAAAAGTCGATGCAGTACGCCTACCGGGATCGCAAGAACCGGAAGCGTTCGTTCCGCGCCCTCTGGATCCAGCGCCTCAATGCGGCTGCCCGTGAGCACGGCCTCACGTATTCGCGCCTGATCGACGGCCTCGCCAAGGCGGGTGTCGAGGTGGACCGCAAGGTCCTGTCCGACATCGCGATCCGCGAGCCCGAGGCCTTCGCGGCGATCGTCGCCCAGGCCAAGGCGGCCCTCCCGGCCGAACTCGTCAAGGCTGCGTAAAGCACCTTCGAAGCCTCGCCGCTTCGCTTAAGAATGCGCCGAGGGACGGACGTGTAGCGTCCCGCTCATGTGAGCGGAGCGCCCATGCCGACCCTCGTCACCTCACCCCGCGCGCTTCTCGCCGCGCTGGTCCCGCTTCTGGCGCTTCACCTCTTCGCCGTCCCGTTGATCGCAACGGTCCCGGACGGCCAGCGCTTCCAGACGCCGGACGCCATCGTCATCGCGCTCGCCACCCGCCTCTCCGTCGAGGCTGCCGCGCTTCTCGGCCTTCACCTTCTCGCAAAACGGGGCGGCGTCTCCCGCCGCTCGGCCTATGCCGCGCTCGGCGCGATCGCGGCCGTCGCCGCCTACGCGATCACGATCTCGGTCGGGTGGTGGCCGCGGCTCGCCTCCGAAGGCGCAACCATCACCACCGGGCTCGTCCCGGCCGCCGCGGGCGCGCTCGCCGGCATCCTTTATTACCAGGTCGCCGGGCTGGACTGGGGCGTGGAGCCGCCGGCCGTTGCTGCCCCCGGGCAGGCCGGAACTGCGAGCGGGCCGGTCCCGTCCAGCTACGCGGGTCCGCTGCAGGTCCGAAGCTCGGCCACGGCCTTCATCCTTACGGCGCTCGGGCCCTCGATCCTGTGTGGCCTGATCATGTTTCCGTCGCTGTTCGGCAGCCTCCTCGGCCTGAACGGCATCTCTCCCAAGCCGTTGCGGACGGGGCAGGGCCTGCTCGGCTACGCCGCCCCGTTCTACGTGATGCTGCTTGGCGTGCCCTCAACGGCCGCGCCGACAGCGCTCTTCGTGTGGGCCGGCCATGCGCTCGCGCGCGCCTTCGACCGCATCGATTACCGCGCCTACGCGTTGGCCGGGGCAGCGGTCGGAGCCGGCCTGCCGCTGGTCCTGAGCGCCGGCAGGCTCGGCGTCGCGGTTCTCCCGTTCGCGATGCTCGGGGCGGCCGTGATGAGCGTCTACCGACGCCTCGCCGGCCTGGAGCCGAAGCCGCTTCCCGAGCACGTCGTGGTCACGCGGCCCGAGACCCTGGTCCCGGGCTCGCATCCGGCGCGGCAGGGCCACCGCGTGCTCCTTCAGCGCTGACGCGGCGCTCGACACGCCGGGGAGAGCATGCCAGAAGCCGCGCTCTCCCCATGTTCAGCATTGTTAGATGACGGACCTCGCGACACTCGAACGCGACCTCCTTGCGCAGGTCGACGCCGCCCCCGATGAGGCGGCGCTCGAGACGCTCCGGATTGAAGCGCTCGGCAAGAAGGGCTCGATTTCCGAGCTCCTGAAGACGCTCGGGCGCATGACGCCGGAGGAGCGCAGGACCCAGGGGCCGCTCATCAACGGCCTGCGCGACACGGTCCAGGGCGCGATCCTGTCCCGCCGCGAGGCGCTGGCGGACGCCGCCCTCGAGGTCCGGCTGGCCGCGGAGCGGGTCGACGTCACGCTTCCCGTGCGCGAGCCGGCCGAGACGCGCGGGCGCATCCACCCAATCAGCCAGGTGGTGGACGAGCTCACGGCGATCTTCGCCGATATGGGCTTCCGGGTCGCCGAAGGTCCCGACATCGAGACCGACTTCTACAACTTCACCGCGCTGAACTTCCCCGTCGGGCACCCGGCGCGCGAGATGCACGACACCTTCTTCCTGCACCCCGACCACAAGGGGGACAGGAAGGTGCTGCGCACCCACACGTCGCCCGTGCAGATCCGCACGATGAAGAGCGAGGAGCCGCCGATCCGGGTCATCATCCCGGGCCGGACCTACCGGCACGATTCCGACCAGACGCACACGCCGATGTTCCACCAGGTCGAGGGCCTGGTGATCGACAAGGAGGCGAACCTCGGGAACCTGAAGTGGATCCTGGAGGAGTTCTGCAAGGCGTTCTTCGAGGTCGAGGACGTGAAGATGCGGTTCCGGCCGTCCTTCTTCCCGTTCACCGAACCCTCGATGGAGGTGGACATCCAGTGCTCGCGCCGTGGCGACGAGATCCGCTTCGGCGAGGGCACGGACTGGCTCGAGATCCTCGGCTGCGGCATGGTGCACCCGAACGTGCTGCGCAATTGCGGGCTCGACCCGGACGTCTACCAGGGTTTTGCCTGGGGCATGGGCATCGACCGCATCGCCATGCTGAAATACGGCATGCCCGACCTGCGCACCTTCTTCGACGCGGATGTCCGCTGGCTCGACCATTACGGCTTCCGCCCGCTCGACATCCCGAGCCTCGTGGGCGGGCTGACGTCATGAAATTCACCCTCTCCTGGCTCAAAGAGCACCTCGACACGACCGCGTCGCTCGAGACGATCACCGAGACCCTGACCCGCATCGGGCTCGAGGTTGAGGCCGTCGAGGACAAGGCGGCGGCGCTGAAGCCGTATGTGATCGCCGCCGTGATCTCGGCCGAGCAGCACCCCAATGCCGACAGGCTGCGGGTCTGCACCGTGGATACCGGCGACGGCCGGCCGCTCCAGGTCGTGTGTGGCGCCCCGAACGCGCGCGCCGGCATGACGTCGGTGTTTGCGCCGCCCGGCACCTATGTGCCCGGCAAGGACATCACGCTGGTGGTCGCCAACGTGCGGGGCGTCGAGAGCCACGGCATGCTGTGCTCGGCTGCCGAGCTCGGGATCTCGGAGGATCATGACGGGATCATCGACCTGCCGGCCGATGCGCCCGTCGGGCAGCCCTATGCGGCCTATGCCGGGCTCGACGATCCGCTGATCGAGAT
>JAQGJZ010000098.1 GCA_028290385.1 Enterovirga sp. | reverse complement strand
CGTTCAACTCGCCCGATCCGAGGATCTTCACCCCGTCGCGCGGCTTGGACAGCACACCGGCGGCGACAAGCGTCTCCACGGTGACTGCCGCGGAAGCGTCGAGCTTGCCGGCATCGACGGCCGTCTGAATGCGGCCAACATTGACCTCGTTCAGGTCCTTCTGGTTCGGCGGGTTGAACCCGCGCTTCGGCAGACGCCGATGAAGCGGCATCTGGCCACCTTCGAACCCCTTGATGGCGACGCCGGAACGGGCCTTCTGACCCTTCACGCCGCGGCCACCCGTCTTGCCCTTGCCGGAGCCGATGCCCCGACCGACGCGCATCCGGTTCTTGGTCGCGCCTTCGTTGTCGCGGATCTCGTTCAGTCTCATGATCGTCTCCTCACCGCTCGCCCGAAGCCGGGACGACGCGCACGAGGTGCTTCACGGCCTCGATCATCCCCCGGGTGGAGGGCGTATCGGGCAGCGTCGCCGTGCGACGGAGTTTGTTCAGGCCAAGGCCAATCAGCGTCTTGCGCTGCTTGCCTTCGCGGCGGATCGGCGAGCCGATCTGCTCGACCGTAACGGTCCCGTTCTGGTCAGCCATCATGCCCTCCGATCAGGAATCGGCGCCGGCGGCGTCCGACATGTCGGCATCGCGGCGGCGGGACTGGAGGGTGGAGACCTTCAGGTTGCGGCGAGCCGCGACCGAACGGGGGCTATCCTCGTTCTTGAGGGCGCTAAAGGTCGCGCGAACCAGGTTGTACGGGTTCGACGAGCCGAGCGACTTAGCGACGACGTCCTGCATGCCGAGCGTCTCGAAGACGGCGCGCATCGGGCCGCCGGCGATGATGCCGGTACCCTGCGGAGCGGCGCGAAGGATCACCTTGCCCGCGCCCCAACGGCCGTTGACGTCGTGGTGCAGCGTCCGGCCTTCGCGAAGCGGCACCCGGATCAGCCCGCGCTTGGCAGCTTCCGTCGCCTTGCGGATCGCCTCGGGAACCTCACGGGCCTTGCCGTGGCCGAAACCGACTCGGCCCTTCTGGTCGCCGACAACGACGAGCGCCGCGAAGCCGAAGCGACGACCACCCTTCACAACCTTCGCAACGCGGTTGATGTGGACCAGCTTGTCCACGAATTCCGAATCGCGCTCTTCGCGGTTGTCGCGCCGATCGCGGTTCGGGCGGCCACCGCCGCCGGAATGAGGTTCTCTAGCCATATGTAATCCCGTCTGAACTCAACGCGGGCGGCGGCCCGCTCGCTTGACGTCCGAGTAATCGCCCGCCGGCGTGCTTTGTTTAGAAGTCGAGACCGCCCTCGCGGGCGGCATCGGCCAGCGCCTTGACGCGCCCGTGATACAGATAGCCCGAGCGATCAAAGATCACCTGCGTCACGCCCGCTTGCGCAGCGCGCTCGGCGACGAGCTTCCCGATCTCCCGGGCCGCGTCGACCGTGGCACCGGTCTTGAGCCGATCCTTCACGTCCTTCTCGAGCGACGAAGCGGCCGCCAGCGTGTGGCCCCGCTCGTCATCGATGACCTGCGCGTAGATCTGCTTGGAGGACCGGAACACCGAAAGGCGCGGACGCCCGTTCGCCGCCTTGCGGATCGCGCGCCGGACACGCGCCTTGCGCCGCTCTTCGACGCTCTGCTTCGTAGCCATGTCCAGTCCTACTTCTTCTTGCCTTCCTTGCGGAAGATGAACTCGTTCGCGTACTTCACGCCCTTGCCCTTGTAGGGCTCGGGGCCGCGGAAGTCGCGGATCTCAGCAGCGGCCTGGCCGACCTTCTGCTTGTCGATCCCCGCGATCACGATCTCGGTCGGACGCGGTGTGGTGATCGTAAGACCAGCCGGCACCTTGTAATCGACATCGTGGCTGTAGCCGAGCGACAACTTCAGGTTCGTGCCGGCCATCGCGGCGCGGTAACCCACGCCGTTGATCTCCAGCCGCTTCTCGAAGCCCTTGCTCACGCCCTCCATGAGGACGGCGACCTGGGCCCGCGAGGTCCCCCAGAGCGAACGCGCCTCCTTGGACTGGTCGCGCGGATCCACCGTGATGGATCCGTCTTCCAGAGCGACGGAGACCTTATCCGGAACCTTGAAGGACAGTTCGCCCTTCTGGCCCTTCACCTGCACCAGCTGCCCGTTCACCGTGGCCGTCACGCCCGACGGAACCGGAACCGGCTTTTTGCCTACACGAGACATCGTCGTTTCCCTGTCTGATCCGCCGGTCTTAGAAGACCTGGCAGAGCACTTCGCCGCCGACGTTCTTCTCGCGCGCCTCGTGATCGGCCATCACCCCCTGGGGGGTCGACATGATCACGGTGCCGAGCCCGTCTGCGACGCGCGGCATGGTGTCGACCGACGCATAAACGCGGCGGCCGGGCTTGGAGACGCGCTGGATCCGGCGGATCACAGGCTCGCCCTCGTAGTACTTCAGCTCGATCGTGAACTCGGTCCGGCCGTTGCCGTAATCGGTCGTCGAGTAATCGCGGATGTAGCCCTCGGACTTCAGCACGTCGAGAACATTGGCCCTGAGGCGCGAGCCCGGGGTCAGAACGGTGCTCCGGCGGCGCATCTGCGCGTTCCGGATGCGGGTCAGCATATCGCCGAGCGGATCGGTCATCGACATCGTCGCGCCTCCTTACCAGCTCGACTTCACAAGGCCTGGAATCAGGCCCTGGGATCCAAGCTCACGCAGCGCGATGCGCGACATGCCCAGCTTGCGGTAATAGGCCCGCGGTCGGCCCGTGATCTCGCAGCGGTTGCGGATGCGGGTCGGATTGGCGTTCCGCGGCAGCTCGGCGAGCTTGAGGCGCGCCTCAAAGCGCTCCTCCATCTCGCGGCTCTGGTCGTTCGCGACCGCAAGGAGCTCCTTGCGCTTGTTCGCGAAGCGATCGACCAGCTTCCTGCGGGCCTTGTTCTTCTCGATCGAACTCTTCTTGGCCATGTAGTCTATCTCCAGTGTCCGCGTCTGAGATGCGTCTGCTGTGCAGCCGCCCTCACTGCCGGAACGGGAAGTTGAAGTGCTTGAGAAGCGCGCGCGCCTCGTCGTCGGTCTTGGCCGTGGTCGCGATGATCACGTCCATGCCCCAGATCTGCTCGGCCTTGTCGTAGTTGATCTCAGGGAACACCAGGTGCTCCTTGATGCCGAGCGCGTAGTTACCGCGGCCGTCGAACGAGCGCGGGTTCAGGCCCCGGAAGTCACGGACGCGCGGCAGCGCGATCGTAACCAGGCGGTCCAGGAACTCGTACATCCGGGCCCGGCGCAGGGTAACCTTCGCGCCGATCGGCATGTTCTCGCGCACCTTGAAGGTCGCGATGGCCTTGCGGGCCCGGGTGACCACCGGCTTCTGGCCGGCGATCAGCGCGAGATCGGCCGCAGCGACCGAGGCCTTCTTGGAATCCGCAGTCGACTCGCCAACGCCCATGTTGAGGACGATCTTGTCGATCTTCGGCACTTCCATGACATTCTTGTAGCCGAACTCCTCAATCAGCTTCGCGCGCACGACTTCGTCGTAGTGCTGGCGGAGCCGCGGGAGGTAGGCGCCTTCCGGGCCGTTCCCGGCGGAGGCGGCCTCGGCCGGCTTCTTCGGGGACTTAGGCATCGATCAGATCTCCGGACCGCTTTGCGAAGCGCACCTTGCGGCCATCTTCCAGGACGCGGAAACCGACACGGGTCGGCTTGCCGTCCTTGGGATCGGCAACAGCAATGTTCGACAGGTGGATCGGCGCCTCCTTGGAGATGATGCCGCCTTCCTGGTTCATCGACTGCTTCTGGTGACGCTTCACCATGTTCACGCCGCGCACGAGAGCCTTCTCGTCCTTCGGCATCACCTGAATGACTTCGCCATCGCGGCCGGCGTCGCGGCCGGTCAGCACAACGACCTTGTCGCCCTTTTTGATCTTGGCCGCCATCACAGCACCTCCGGCGCCAGCGAGATGATCTTCATGTGGTTCTTGGCACGAAGCTCGCGCGGCACGGGCCCGAAGATACGGGTGCCGACCGGCTCCTTCTGGTTGTTGATAAGGACCGCCGCATTGCGGTCGAACCGGATCACCGAGCCGTCCGGACGCCGGATGTCCTTCGCGGTGCGAACGACGACCGCCTTCATGACGTCGCCCTTCTTCACGCGGCCGCGCGGAATCGCTTCCTTCACGGAGACGACAATGATGTCGCCGACGCCTGCATACTTGCGCTTCGAGCCGCCGAGCACCTTGATGCACATCACCCGACGCGCACCGGAATTGTCGGCGACGTCCAGATTCGTCTGCATCTGGATCATCGATCAGAACCTCTCTCTGTCTCGGTCGGTTTCCGGCTCACACCGGACTACGGCCGACGGGGATCTTGGTCCCCTGCCCTTGCGTCATTCGAGGCCCACCGCGCGGCGGACAACCCGAAACCCTTTTTAGAAGCAGCGAACGACCACCACCGGAGGTGATGGTCGCCGAATCAAACCTGCCTGGCCCGGAGCCGCTTCGCGAAGCGGCCCGGAGCGCCTCTCTCAGGAGAGGCCGACGGCCGACTTCACCTTCTCGACGGCGTTCGAAACGCCCTCTACGAGGCTCGATACAACACCGCCGCCCGATCCGCCAGCCCCTGCGCCCTCAACGAGCTTCCAGGTCTTGGTCTTCGAAAAGGGCCGCGACTCCTCGATCGATACGATGTCGCCAACCTTGGCGGCATTGTTCTCGTCGTGGGCGTGGTAGTTCTTCGAGCGACGGACGGTCTTTTTGAGGACCGGGTGCGTGAAGCGACGCTCCACCTTCACCACGATCGTCTTCTCGCCCTTGTCGCTGATAACGACGCCCTGCAGCACGCGCTTTGGCATGAAACTCTCCTCAGGCCTGCGCGGCCGCACGCTGCCGGCTCTGCAGCGTCTTGATGCGGGCGATGTCGCGACGGACAATCTTCACCCGCGACGTGTTTTCGAGCTGACCGGTGGCCCGCTGGAAGCGCAGGTTGAACTGCTCCTTCTTCAGCGACAGGAGTTCATCCTGAAGCTGATCGGCCGACATCCGCTGGAGGTCGCCGAAGCGCTGCTTCGTCTTCATCTCACCCTCACTCGGCGATGCGTTGCACGAAGCGCGTGCGCACCGACAACTTGGCCGCGCCGAGACGGAGCGCCTCGCGGGCGATCTCCTCCGACACACCATCGATCTCGAACATGATTCGGCCCGGCTTGACGCGCGCGGCCCAAAACTCGACCGCGCCCTTGCCCTTGCCCATTCGGACTTCGGTCGGCTTCTTAGAAACCGGCACGTCCGGGAAGATACGGATCCAGACCCGGCCCTGGCGCTTCATCTCGCGAGTGATCGCGCGGCGAGCCGCCTCGATCTCACGCGCGTTCACGCGCTCCGGCTCCAGGCACTTGAGGCCGAACTGGCCGAAATTCAAGTCCGTCCCGCCCTTCGCGACGCCATGAATGCGTCCCTTGAACTGGCGACGGAACTTCGTCTTCTTCGGTTGCAACATCGCTCTTGAACCTTTCGCGAGCCGGCCAGCTTACGCCGCCTGCTCGGCCGCACGACGACCAGTCGACCGGCTACCCGAATCCTCGTTCATGCGCTTGTCCTGCGCCATCGGATCGTGCTCGAGGATCTCGCCCTTGCAGATCCACACCTTGATCCCGCAGGTGCCGTAGGTCGTGAAGGCCGTAGCCGTCCCGTAATCGACATCAGCGCGCAGGGTGTGCAGCGGAACGCGACCCTCGCGGTACCACTCCATCCGGGCGATCTCGGCGCCGCCAAGACGACCGGAGCAGTTGATCCGGATGCCCTGGGCGCCGAGGCGCATGGCGGACTGCACCGCGCGCTTCATAGCGCGGCGGAACGCGACACGGCGCTCGAGCTGCTGCGCGATCGATTCGGCGACCAGCGTCGCGTCGATCTCGGGCTTGCGCACCTCGACGATGTTGATCGCCACCTCGGCCTTGGTCATCGACCCGACGAGCTTGCGCAGCTTATCGATGTCGGCGCCCTTCTTGCCGATCACGACACCCGGACGAGCCGAGTGGATCGTGACGCGGCACTTCCGGTGCGGACGCTCGATGACGATCTTGGAGACCGCCGCCTGCTTCAGCTGCTTCGTCAGCGCCGCGCGGATCGCCATATCCTCGTGCATGAGGCGGGCGTACTCGCCCTTACCGGCGAACCAGCGGGAATCCCAGGTCCGGTTGATGCCGAGCCGAAGCCCGACCGGATTGACTTTCTGACCCATGGGTGGACCTCAGGCCGCTTCGGCTTGGACTTCGCGAACCACGATGGTGAGGTTCGAGAAGGGTTTCAGGATGCGCGCGCCGCGACCGCGGGCCCGTGCATGGAAGCGCTTCAGGACGAGCGCCTTGCCGACAAACGCTTCCTTGACGACGAGATCGTCGACGTCGAGGTCGTGGTTGTTTTCGGCGTTGGCGATCGCGCTCTCGAGGCACTTGCGCACCTCCTTGGCGATCCGCTTGCGCGAGAACTCCAGATCGGCGAGCGCCGTCGACACCTTCTTGCCCCGGATCAGCTGGGCGACGAGGTTCAGCTTCTGCGGCGACACGCGCAGCATCCGAAGGACGGCTTTCGCCTCGTTCTCCGGCAGCGCGCGCGGGGTAGCGGCCTTGCCCATATCAGCGCCTCTTAGCCTTCTTGTCGGCCGCGTGGCCGTTGAAGGTGCGGGTCGGCGAGAACTCGCCGAACTTGTGGCCCACCATCTCCTCGGAGACGTAGACCGGGATGTGCTTGCGTCCGTTGTAAACACCGAACGTCAGACCCACGAAGTGGGGCAGGATCGTGGAGCGGCGGCTCCAGATCTTGATGACCTCGTTGCGGCCGCCGGAGCTGCGCGCGGCGTCGGCCTTCTTGAGCAGGTAGCCGTCGACGAACGGCCCCTTCCAGATAGAGCGTGCCATGGCGCGCCTCAGCCCTTCTTTTTGCGGTTGTGACGGCTGGTCACGATGAACCGGTCCGTACGCTTGTTCGAGCGCGTCTTCTTGCCCTTGGTCGGCACGCCCCACGGGGTCACCGGGTGACGTCCGCCGGAGGTGCGACCCTCACCACCACCGTGCGGGTGGTCGATCGGGTTCATGGTAACGCCCCGGTTGTGCGGCCGCTGGCCGAGCCAGCGGTTGCGGCCGGCCTTGCCCATCGACGTGTTCATATGGTCCGGGTTCGAGACCGCGCCAACGGTCGCGAAGCACTGGCCATGAACAAGCCGCTGCTCGCCCGAGTTCAGGCGAACCGTGACGTAGCCCTGATCGCGTCCGACGATCTGCGCGTAGGTCCCGGCAGACCGGGCCATGGCACCGCCGCGGCCGATCTTCAGCTCGACGTTATGCACGATCGTTCCGACCGGCATGTTGGCAAGCGGCATGGCGTTGCCCGGCTTGATGTCGACCTGTTCGCCCGACATCACCGAATCGCCCACGGCCAGGCGCTGCGGCGCCAGGATGTAGGACTGCTCGCCATCCGGATAGCGGATGAGGGCAATGAACGCCGTCCGGTTCGGATCGTACTCGATCCGCTCGACGACGGCCGCCTCGTTCGCCTGGCCGCGGCGCTTGAAGTCCACGTAGCGGTAGGTCTGCTTGTGACCACCGCCACGGAAGCGCACCGTGATCCGGCCATTGTTGTTTCGGCCGCCCTTGGAGTGCTTTCCCTCCGTCAGCGACTTCACGGGCTTGCCCTTGTAGAGCTCGCTCCGGTCGACGATCACGAGCTGGCGAAGGCCAGGCGTAACCGGCTTGAACGTCTTGAGTGCCATGGTTCCCTACCTGCCGCTCAGAGCCCGGTCGTCACGTCGATCGACTGGCCCTCGGCGAGGGTCACAATCGCCTTCTTGACGTCCGAACGCCGGCCTTTGCGACCGCGGAAGACCTTTTCCTTGCCCTTGGTCACCAGCGTGTTCACCGCCAGGACCTTCACATCGAAGAGGCGTTCGACGGCCTCCTTGATCTGGGGCTTGGTCGCATCCGGGGCGACCCGGAAAACGACCTTGTTCAGCTCCGACAGGTTCGTGGCCTTCTCGGTGATCACCGGGCTCACGATCACGTCGTAATGGCGCGGATCCGGGTTCATTTGAAGCGCGCCTCCAGCGCGTCGACGGCCGCCCTGGTCAGCACGAGCGTGTCGCGCCGCAGGATGTCGTACACGTTGATGCCCTGCACGGGCAGGACGTCGATGTTCGGCAGGTTGCGAGCCGCAAGGCCGAAGTTCTCGTCCACCTCGGCACCCGCGATGATGAGCGCCGAGCCGAGCCCGAGCTTGCCGAACTGGTCCTTCAGCTCCTTCGTCTTCGGCGCATCGAGACGCGCATCGTCGACGACGATCAGCGTCTGACCCTTGGCCTTGGTCGAGAGAGCGTGCCGGAGCGCGAGCGCCCGCACCTTCTTGGGCAGGTCGTGGTCGTGCGACCGGACCTGCGGGCCGAAGGCGCGACCGCCGCCGCGGAACTGCGGCACGCGGGCCGAGCCGTGACGGGCATTACCGGTGCCCTTCTGCTTGTACATCTTCTTGCCCGTACGCCAGATCTCCGCGCGGTTCTTCACCGCGTGGGTACCGGCGCGGCGCTTGGCGAGCTGCCAACGCACCATCCGGGCGAGGATGTCGGCGCGAGGCTCGAGACCGAAGATCGCGTCATCGAGCTCGACCGAGCCGGCTGCCTCGCCGGCAAAGGTCTTCACTTCGAGTTGCATCACGCGTTCTCCTCGGCCGGAGCGACGTCAACCGCAGCCGCGCCATCACCGGATGTCCGGAACTTGCCCGGCATCGGGAGGTCGGCCGGAGCCTTCCGCTTCACGGCGTCCTTGATAAAGATCCAGCCGCCCGCATGACCGGGGACCGCGCCCTCGACCAGGATCAGGCCACGCTCGACGTCCGTGCGGACGACGCGCAGGTTCTGGGTCGTGACCTGCTCGACGCCGAGGTGACCCGGCATCTTCTTGTTCTTGAACGTCTTGCCCGGGTCCTGACGGCCACCGGTACCACCGATGGAGCGGTGCGAGACCGATACACCGTGCGAGGCCCGAAGTCCGCCGAAATTGCAGCGCATCATGCCGCCGGCGAAGCCCTTGCCGAGCGTAGTGCCCGTGATGTCCACGTAATGGCCGGCCACGATGTGGTCAGCCGTGATCTCGGCACCGACCGGGATCAGCGCGTCCT
>JAQGJZ010000096.1 GCA_028290385.1 Enterovirga sp. | reverse complement strand
TGCCGGCCGACGGCCCCATCGAGATCGAAGCGCTCGTCCAGAACAAGGATGTCGGCTTCGTCAGCCCCGGCCAGGACGCGACGATCAAGGTCGATGCATTCCCGTTCACCCGGTACGGAACGCTTGAAGGCCGCGTGGTCCGGATTTCGCGCGATGCCGTTGACGAGCGCGACGCTGGTGGGGCGACGGATGCGGTGTCCCTTAGTCGAGGCGGGGGCGTTTCTGCCGTGTCCGGCACGCCCCGGACGCAGAACCTGGTGTTTCCGGTGACGGTGGAACTCGCCCGGACGACCATCGCGGCCGAGGCCGGCGACATCCCCGTGACGCCGGGCATGACCGCGGTTGTCGAGATCCGGACGGGATCGCGCCGCGTGATCGACTATCTTCTCTCCCCCGTCAGGGAGACGGTGGGCCAGGCAGGCCGCGAGCGCTGACCGGGTCGGTGGCCGGTGCCGGCCGAGGTCCCGGTCTGCGGGAGAGGAGCCGCTCGAATGCCGCAAGGCAGGCCTCGCGGGAAAGCGAAGCGGCTGCCTTCGCGCGGCCGGCGGGGCCGGGGTCGCGGTCCTGGTGCAGCAATGTCCTGATCGCGCGCGCCATCGCGGCGCTGTCCCCGGCCGGGACCACGGTGGCGACGTCGTCCAGGAAGTCGTGCAGCTCGGTGCCGCGGTCTGCCGTGACGAGGATCCGCTTTCCGCTCGCCAGCATGCCTCCGAGCTTCGAGGGCAGGACCAGATCGGCGACGCCGCCGAGCTGCGGCAGCACGTGGAGATCGGCGAGGTTGAGGAGTTCGTTCAGCCGCTCCTCGGGCTGCAGCGGCAGGAACCTGACATTGGGCAGAGCGCCGTAGCGCGCCGTGAGCTTCGGCTTTTCCGGCCCGTCGCCCGCGATGACGAACACGGCACCGGGCTCGTCCACGAGGTCGGATGCCGCCTCGAGCACGACACCCAGGGCCTGCTTCGACCCGATGCTGCCCGCATAGAGCACGACGAACGCGCCCTTCGGGAGCCCGAGCTCCGCGCGATACCGGCTCGCCCGCCCGAGCGGCTGGATCTGGTCTAGGTCGACCCAGTTCCGCAGCAGCACGAGCCGGTCCGTCCGAACACCTTTTGCCTGAAGTCTGCCCTGCATCTTCAGCGAAATGGCGATCACGAGATCGAACCGCCGCAGCACCGCACGCTCGATGCGCTCCGCCCATCTCCGGAGGCGCTCTCCCCGGAGGTGGCCGACCGCGAATGCAGCATCGATCTCGAGGTCCTGAACGTGCAGGACGGCCCTCGCCCCGACGAGCCTCGCCAGCAGCAGCCCGAAGGGGGCGGACAGAAAGGTGGGCTCGACGCACAGAACCGTGTCCGGCCGCCTGCGCCATGCTTCCCAAACGGCGACGGGGGCCGAGGACAGGGCGAAGCTTATCGGGGCGAGGAGGCGCGAAAGCCCGGCGATCTGGCGCCGCACCAGGATCGGACAGCGCAGCACCCGCTGCCCGGCCTCATCCGACACTGCGTAGCGGTAGGCCCGGAACGGCGGCGTGACTTTCCAGTCGGGGTAGTGCGGCGGGGCCGTCACGACGGTTACGACGTGGCCGGAGGCCGCGAGATAGGCGCCGAGCTCGCCCGAATAGCGCCCGACGCCGACCGGCTCCGGCGCGTAGTTCATCCCGTAGATGAGGATGCGCGCCACGCTGGCCTCAGGTGGACAGGAAGGACATGCTGGTCGGCCCGAGCGCGAGGCAGGTCAGCCGGCCCGTGATGTAGGCCCCGGTGTCGATCCCGATGGCGTTCCCGCGCACGGTGGGCTGTTCGCTGGGCGTATGGCCGTGCACGACCATTGCGCCGAAGGATGCGTCCGATCCGATGAACTCGTCCCGGATCCAGAGGAGATCCTCCTCGCGCTGGCCCTCCAGCGGAACGCCCGGGCGCACGCCGGCATGGCAGAAGAAGTATCCGCCGACCCTGTGCGAGGTCTGCAGCCCGCGCAGAAACGCCATGTGATGGTCCGGAATGGCCGCTTTCAGCGCCTGCGCGACCGCCGGGAGGTTGTTGGCGCTTCGCAGGTCCGCGACCTCCAAGCCATAGGAGTGGACCGTCTCGATCCCGCCGAACCGTCGCCACGCCTCGCCCGCCTGAGGCCGCTCCAAGAATTCGAGCAGCATCGCCTCGTGGTTCCCGAGCAGCGCGACGGTCGGCACGGGAAAGGGCTCGCGGGCAAGGCTTTCGAGAACGCCCTTCGAATCCGGCCCCCGGTCGATGTAGTCGCCGAGCAGCACCACGAGCGCTTCGTCCGGGGCCGTGCGGGCGAGATCGGCCGCGATGAGGTCGCGCATGCGGGCGAGAAGGTCCGCCCGGCCGTGAATGTCTCCCACAGCGTAGACCCGCATCCGTCCCGGCAGCTGCGGCGGCTCCGGTTGCTGCCCCGGGGAAGCCTTGCGCAAAGCGGCGAGGACTCGTCTGAACATCCGGGCCCGGTCCAGCCAATGCGGGTCGCTACTGTCGCGCCCTCCCAAGATGCTGGCAAGCGTTAGCATTCGAGCTCCGGCGCCAAGTTGTTGTCGCCGACGTGAGAGGCCGCGAGTGCGGGATCACTTGGGGGCGATGTCAGGGATCGTCACGTCGACCCCTTCCTCTTCGAGCTGGCGTGCGATCTCCATGCGCTTGTCGAGGGGCACCTGCTCCAGCAGCGGCAGCAGGATCGCCCGGAGCGGCTCGCCCGCGCCCGCGATGAGGCCCGCCGCCGTGCGGGTGTCGTCGCGCGCAAGCCGGACGAATTCCTCCCGGACAAAGCCCTGCAGCTCCGGGCTTGCGACCCGCAGGACGGCCGTGCCGATCTGCGAGCGCATCCGCATGAGCTGACCCTCGTTCGGGGCGAGCCGGTAGGACAGGAGAAGAAACGGAAAATCGGTCCCGGCCCGGCCGCGCAAGGAGGCTTCGAGCGTGAACAAGGTGAACCATGACAGGCCGTCGTGGGGAGCGCAGCCGAGCTTTTGCCGAAGATCCCGCAGCGCGGCCCGCACATAATCCAGGGCCCGTGCCGCATCGTTCGCGGCGGCGGCCTGCTGCACCTGGTAGGTCCGGATAACGGCCACGGCCGCCCGGAGGGGGCCGCAGGTCTCGTCGGCTTCGGCCCGGCGGATATGCGGCTCGTAGCGCGCGAGTGCGCTGCGGTCGAAATCGAGCCCACCCACCATGCGGTCCGCGAGGGAAACGACGGGACCGGCCTCGATTTCGGCCGGCAATCGGCTCGCGACGTAAGCGGCGGAGCCGATCGCCGCGAGCGCGAAGCTGGCCCGCAGCAGGGCCCGGACCGGCCGCGCAAGCCCTTTCCGGGGGCGAGACGGCCACGGGGCCGACGACGGCGCTCCCGGTCCCTCGTCGCTCCTCACGCTCTGGGCGATGCCGCCCCCGAGGAGTGCGAGCCACATGACGCCGTATCCCGGCACCTGGGGCGAGAAGTCGACCAGCGCGTGAAGCGAGCCGAGCACGCCGAGGCCGAGCGCGCTCGCCGGGATGATCGTGTCGCGACGCCGCTGCAGCGCGCCCCGGAGAAGGCGCCAGAGACCCGCGGCCCAGAGGAGGACCACGGCGAGCGCGATCGGCGCGCCGAGCTCGACCGCGATCTCGAGCGGGGTGCTGTGCGCCCGGTCCCAGGTCCCTGCCGTGTTGATCTCGCCGCTGCGATAGGCCTGAAACACGTCCGGGAAGGTTCCCAGGCCGGTCCCGAGAAGCGCATGGTCCTTGATGATGGCGAGTGCCGACCCGAAGGCCGACAGCCGCCCCTGATCCACCAGGCCCTGGGTTCCGATCCGGCCCGCTACGGCGCCGGCGAAGATCTCGAGCACGAGCGCACCAAGGAGGAGGGTGCCGGCGAGACCCGTCACGAGGCCGGCGCGAGCCGACAGCCGGTGCCGAAGCAGCACCAGCGAGGCGAGTGCCAGCCCGCCGAGCGAGAGCAGCACCCCGGCCCGCGATCTCGTCAGCAGGAGCGCCGCGAAGGCCAGGAACCAGCCGAAAGCTGACAGGACGAGCGCCCGGGGTGGCGCATCGAGAACTGCCGCGCCCCAGTCCCGGAGGCTCGCGGATGAACGCGGCACGCGCGTGTCGAGCTCGACGAGCGTCCGCACCCACCACAGGATCATGACCGAGCCGAAGAAGGTGGCGGCCGTGTTCCGGTTCACGAAGGTCCCGGTCAGGTCCTCGACATACGCGATCTTCTCCGTCCCGAGCAGCGAGTTCGGGTCGAGGAGGTGGGTCGCAAGGCCGTAGACCGCATAGCCGAGGCCGGCATAGGCGATCGCCCGGAACAGCAGCCGCGCTGCACTGCGCTCGAGCGAGGCCGAAAAACCGCACAGAAACGCCAGCACCAGCAGAAGCGGCCGGCCGAACGCGGCCCAGCTCTGGGCCGGATCGAGCGAGACGGTCGCCGGCAGAGAGCGTCCGAGCGCCTTGCCGGCCATCGCCCAGAGCGGGTTCGGCTCGACCCATGACAGGCCCGGCTTCGTCTGCAGCCAAACGGCCGCGGCGGCCGCAAGGGCCAACCCGAGAGCCGACAGCACGACCGGCAGATGCCCCGCCCGCAGGCGCCGCAGGGAGAAGGCGGGCAGCGCAAGGGCGAGCGGTATCGTCCAGACCAGCGTCCAGTAGGCGTCCACCGACCCGAAGGGCAGGGGGCAGAGCGCGACCACGGCGGCCGTGACGCAGGTCGCCACGAGATGGCTTCGCGGCAGATCGTCGGGGATCCAACTGGCGAGGGTGGAGCGGTCATGGTCGCGGAGGGGCATGCCGCCTGCGGGTGTGCGTGCCACGCTGCTCATGCTGTCCTCCGGATCTAGCCGGCCGGCGCTCCCGCGCCGGGGAAGATCACCATGGAATCCCCGCCGCGTCGATTCTGCGCGCAGGCCTCGGGGCCAAGGGGCGGCGCCATCTTGCCGAAAGCTCCGCTGAACCACCGGCGAGGGCTGGTCGTTAGCGTCCCGACGAGGGCGCGCTCGAAGCGCCGGAGGGAGTTTCGCTATGGTTGCGCGCAACCACAACAACAGAAGCGAGAAACAGAAGGGCCACGAGCCCGTCCATGCGGGCGCCCACCCGGCGACCTCCCAGCAGGGTCACCAGGGTGACGAGACCATGCGCGACCGCAGCGGCACGGACGAACGGCATGACGGCAAGAGCCGTAACAACGGCGGCGGCGATGGCGCCGGCGGTGCTCCGAAGCAGCAGGGGCAAGGCCAGGCGAACAAGGACGTCGACAACCATCACCAGAACCGCGGCCACGGTTGAGGAGACAGAGATGACCAGCATCCTGCAGCGCGCCAAATCGGCGCTCGGTAGTGGAAACGACAGCGAGCAGGCCGGCGACGCCGGGGCGGACGGCAAGTCCGAACTGCAGCAGAACGCCGAAAAGGCGCTCCGCATGAAGCAGGAGGCCGGGCCGCAGGCGAACATCCCGGAGCATCAGACCGAGCACCAGGGCGGGGTCGCCGGCCCGCAGGTGGGCTACACCGACACGATGCTCGGCAAGGAGTCGACCTACACGTCCAACCTCAAGCGCAGCCACAACGCGCGCAGCGGCGACGCCTAGGCAAAATCCTCTCCGCTGCCCGCCCGGCGGGCGGCGGGGAGGCGATCGGCCCATCCGGGCTCGATTCACACCGCGAGACCGGAAACCCGGACGGCCCGGGCGCGTTCTGTGCTGCGGCATGAATGCGACCGCGATCACCGATCCGTCCGGGACGGACCTGCCTGACACCGAGGCTGCGCTGATCGAGGCGCGCGATCGGGCGCTCGCCGTGCTGCGGGAGGGTTTCTCCCACGGCGAGGACCGGCGCGACTGGGTCATGGTGGTGCGGGACGAGTTCGGCACGCCCGTGAAGCGGCTTACGCTCGGAGCCGCGGCCGGACCGGCTCTCGCCGGCCTGCTCAGCTAGCGGGGATCAGGCCGGGCCTGGCTCGGCCGCGTCGAGCATTTCGCTCCTGACCGAAAGGCAAGCACGGAAGCGCGCGGTTCCGTCCGCATCGCGGACCGTCGCGACGATCTCTCCGCTGGCCCAGACACTAGAGCCGGCGATGGTGGGAAGTACGGCGACGGCCTCGTCGCAGGCCGTTTTCAGGTCCGGGAATTCGGACCCTTCTTCGTCACGTGAGTCACGGTTTCCGTCGTAGATGTCGAAGTAGAAGCGGGGCATGGGCGCGCCTCATACAGGCTCGCCCCGCACCGTGCACCTGCAACGGGATCAACGTCGCGTGAGTGTAGGCCTCGGTACGCAGGTGTACTTTGCAGCATCTGCGCCGAGCCTTTGGGTCCGCGCGTCCCCCCAGCGTCACGTTCCACAGAAGGTGCGCGTCACGCGCTGATGCGGCTCGGGCGGCTCCAGATAGGCGGCGTGCTCCGGCTGGTCGTCGTAGGGGCGCGACAGCACCGCGAGCAGCGCCTCGAAGGGCTCGAAATCGTCCTTCAGGCCCGCCTGGATGGCCTCCTCGACGCGGTGGTTGCGGGGAATGAAGGCCGGGTTGGCCGCCCGCATGGCTGCCTGCCGCGTCGCTGCATCCTGCGGCTCCTGGGACAGGCGGGCGCGCCAGCCCTCGGCCCAGGAATCGAAGCTCGTCGGATCAATGTACCGGCTGCGCACCGGCTCCGCGTTTCCGTCCGGTCCG
>JAQGJZ010000250.1 GCA_028290385.1 Enterovirga sp. | reverse complement strand
ATGATGTCGGACTCCTTCATGATGAGAAGATCCTGGCCGTCGATCTTCACCTCGGAGCCGGACCACTTGCCGAAGAGCACCCGGTCACCGGCCTTCACGTCGAGCGGGTTAAGCTTCCCGTTCTCGTCACGAATGCCGGGCCCGACGGCAACGATCTCGCCCTCTTGCGGCTTTTCCTTGACAGTATCCGGGATGATGATCCCGCCTTTCGTCTTGGTGTCGGCCTCGATGCGGCGAACAACGACCCTGTCGTGCAACGGTCGGAAATTCATGGCGGTCCTGAGGTTGATCGCGGCAAATAAAACAGGGCGGTCCGCAGCGTCTCGAGCTATCGAGAAGCCGCCTGCACTGATTTCCGGTTCCAGCGATGCGCCTTGTTAGCACTCGGTGTTCTCGATTGCCAGGACAATCTATTTTGCCGGCGGAAGGCAATTCAGAAGTTCACTTAGGTAGGGGGGATTTCTGACGTAGTGGGCCCTGCGCATGGTTCAGCGGGCCTCGCGACACCTGGTTTTCCCGGGGGCGAGATCGATGGCTGCCTTGACCGGGAGCCGTCCAGGACCGCGGCTAACGCTCGATGGCGACTCGGACCGGATTATCCGGGCTCCGATAAGAGCCGCCTCCGTGGTCGGCGGTAAGCCCAGGAGCCCTCACGTCGAGCTTCGGCCAAAGCGAAACAGGTTCCAGGGCCTGCGCCAAAGGCTGCTCGTTGCTGAAACCTTGGCGGCATCAACATCCGGACTGGCGAGAGTGGCTGGCCTATCTCGCGTTTCGAGGATCTTGGCACGATCCGCTTCCAAAGCTCTTTCCAGCTCTTGCGGATCTGTCGTGACGACCTGGATTGAGCCAGGACCGGCGTGATCAACGGGGATGGAGATCTCGGTCCCGATCCGCCCGTACGCAGCGAAAGACAGGCCTTCCAGGAGTTCCTCTTCGGTCCGAACGGTATAGCTGCCGGCCGGCTGAGGCGCGTCGAACCCGCTCAGGCAGAACGGGTGCGCGAACGTTATTGTCGTGTACGTCGTGCGGGAGGTCATAGCACCCACCCTTCACCCTCGGTCCTGCCATCGTACCACGGAACGGTGTTTGATGTGGCAACAAAGCGGTAAGCCCGGCTGGGCGAGTGATGCCGAGTTGAGGTCGAGCGTCGCCCCGATGGCTTCGGCGAAGCTGTCACCGGGCGGACGCGGGTCTGCCACTCGTCGCGACAGCCGGACTCAGCCAATCGGGTGACAGAGGGGGCGCCTCCTGGGATCGCAGACCTCCGGCGCTCAGCCGCCGTGAAACGGGCGGTGACCAGCGACGTGGAACCGGCGGCGGCGATCTGTTTCGATCTGCGGCTCGGCTGCGATGGAGACGGCTGATGTCGGAGCAAGCCGGACGGTCGGGAGCCTCACGCTCGCCTATTTTGAGGGGGCGGCGGGTCGGCCGATAGCAAGCCGGACCCCGGTCTCGCCGGCTCTTGTGCACAGAATGGTGTGAAAGCTGGTTGCGGGCTCTTGCTGCCACGCCCGAAGGTGCTGCCGGTCAACTCGGACGTGCATACCGTTGAAAATGTAATCACCTGGTTCGGTCGGATTGCCGACATCGTGATGGCTAACAATTGGGAGCATGTCGCCTCCGGGCTGTTTCGGGAGGGCAACAAAGGTTAACCGCGTTCGTTCCCTCGGAAGCTGTCGCTGGCAGGTCCGTCTTCAGGGGAGCAATTTGTGAGCAGGCACCGTGTTCGAACCTTCTGATGGCGGCCAAGCCGCCTCGCTCTCCAGCTTGGGATGGTCAGACTTCTTCGAGGGCCAACTGGACCCCTCGGACGCAGGCCTTGTTCCGAGGCGGATCGCGACCGTCCACCGCGCCCGGCTGACTGCATTGTCGGAGGCCGGCTTGGTCGAGCTGCACCTTCCGGTCCACGCCAGCACGGTCGATTTCTGTGTGGGCGACTGGGTTCTGGCCCATCCTGCGAACGCCGTGATGCACCGCCGCCTGGAACGAAGGACAGTGCTGGAGCGCCGCCCGGAAGGGAGCAAAACCCCGCAACTTGCCGCCGCAAACCTGGACACGCTCTTCATCGTCACGTCGTGCAGCGCGGATTTCAACGTCGCCCGTATCGAGCGCTACCTCGCACTCGCCAATCAGGCCGGCACCGTGCCGGTCGTGCTGCTTACCAAGCCGGATACGGTTGATGATGCGCGGCCGTACCACGAGCAAGCTGCGGCCCTGCAGCGAGGCCTTCCTGTTGTGACGCTCAATCCTCGATCCGCCGACAGCAGGACGGCTCTCGCCCAATGGTGCGCCCCGGGGCAGACCGTGGCGCTGGTCGGCTCGTCGGGTGTCGGCAAGTCGACGCTGGTCAACACGCTCGTGGGCCGGACCAACGCGCCTCAGCAGACCAGCGCCATTCGCGAGCACGATGGCAAGGGACGCCACACCACGACCTCGCGCTCCATCCACCCTATTCTTGGAGGGGGCTGGGTGATCGACACCCCCGGGATGCGCAGTCTCCAGGTCCGCGAGGCGGAGTTCGGCGTCGACACCCTGTTCGCCGAGATCACGGACCTGGCACCTCTTTGCAAGTTCCGCGACTGCACCCACGCCCACGAGCCGGGTTGCGCCGTGCAGGCTGCCATCGCCACGGGCACGCTCGATCCGGATCGCTTGACTCGCTGGCGGAAATTGTCGGCCGAGAGCCGAGGCAGCACCGCTGCGAAATCCGGCAGGAGACGATGATTGCCGCCGATCGGCCGCCCACGCGGGCGACCCACTGGTGTGTGCTTTCGGGTACGGACAGGCGGGGGCTAATCCGATAGCGTCGGCTCTGTCGGGTTGCGAACATTTTCGTCGTCGCCCCTTGGGAGAACGAGATGGCGACCGGCTTCTCGATCATCGTCGACACACCTCCGTATGGTGTGAGCTCGACGCTTCCTGCGAGTGCGGCTTCGACTGCGGAGAGCGCCGTCCAGCAACTGCGCGAGGGCCGGACCGTCTACGTCTCCACCCCAGATGGCGAGATCATACCTGGAGACGAGTTCGTGGCTGAGGTTGCCCAAGGCGCTTACAGCTGACGATTGGCGCGACCGCACTCTGAGCGAGCCGACAATGGTGTACCGCCCGGTTTCATGAGCGCCGAAAAG
>JAQGJZ010000249.1 GCA_028290385.1 Enterovirga sp. | reverse complement strand
TCGGTCAGCTCGCCAGTCATGGTGACCGTGTGATCGGCGGGCGCACGGGCCCAGCCGGGAAGCGCGGCAAGCGCTTCGTCGAGCGCGGAGAGGCCGCGCCAGAGGGCGCAAGGCACCTGGACCACCTCTCGGATGACGCCGGATTCGGCGAGCGCCGCCTTGACGTGCACCCCGCCCAGGTCCCAGCCGATGGTCGGGCGAGGTGAAGGCGATGTCTGACAGGTCATCGGGCGAGGCTGAGGGAGGGCGGACAATGCCGGGCAACGAGCCCGCGATCATCCCCGTGATCGATCTCCGGCACGGCCGGGTGGTGCGGGCGAAGGCCGGCGAGCGTTCCGTCTACCGGCCGATCGAGACGCCGCTCGCCCCCTCCGCCGACCCCGTCGCGGTGACGGCGGGGCTGCTGTCGGCGGTGCCCTCGCGCCGCCTCTACGTCGCCGACCTCGATGCCATCGAGGAGCAGCGCCCGCAGCACGCGGCCCTGCGTCGGCTTCGGGACGCCTTCCCGAAGGTCGAGTTCTGGGTCGATGCCGGCTTTGCGGAGGACGACGCCGTCGCCCGCTTTCTCGCAAGCGGGATCGGCCGGCCGGTCCTCGGCACGGAAAGCCAGCGCGGCCCGGACCTGCTCGCGCGCTATCGCGCGGAGGCGATCCTGTCCCTGGACACGCGCGGGGACACGAGGCTCGGCCCGGCCGAACTGCACGACACGCCCGCGCTCTGGCCGGAGGACGTGATCGTGATGACGCTGGCGCGCGTCGGGGGCGACCTCGGCCCCGATCTCGACCGCATCCGGGAGGTGAAGGCGCGAGCGTCCGGCGCCCGCATCCATGCGGCGGGTGGATTGCGCGGGCCCGAGGATCTGGGACCGCTCGCGCAGGCAGGCGCGGCGGGGATCCTCGTCGCGTCCGCGATCCATGATGGCCGCCTGCGGCGGGATCCTGCCGCAGGCTTCGGTCTCTGAGGCGGCGCGCACTCCGCCTCGCTCAGGCACGACCCATGAAAACGGCGGCCAGTCGCTGCAGCAGCCCTCTCGGCATTGGCGGAGGTTCGCTCTGCTCAGGACGGTTTCCGCTCTAAGCGGCCTTGTTCGCCGCGAAGGGGTGCGTGGCGGTCTTGTAGCGCATCACCACCTCGCTCGCGCGTGGCTCGCCCCGGATCGCGCGCTGCAGCGCCTCCTTGGTCGCCTGGTAGTTGTATTGCTGGATCTTGGCGTCGTCGGCGGCTTCCCAATGGATGAACACGCCGACGCAGACGAAGAGATCGTCCGCCTCCGCAGCCGGGATCAGGCCCTCGGCCACGCAATCCTGCACGGCCATGGCGACGGCGTGCTGGGCGGGGCCGAACATCTGCACGGCCTGACGCGCATCCTTGATCGTCACCTTGTTGAACATGACCGTGTTCGGCTTGCACGGCAGGTTCGGCGCCACCACGGCCAGCAGGGTCGTGAAACCGTCCTTGTTGTTCGTCAGGCTGTTGCAGAACGCCGTCTCGGCGGCGCTGCCGCGGGGCCCGATGAGGAGGTCGATATGCGCGACCTCGTTTCCGTCCCCGACAAGGGACTCGCCCACCATCACTTTGCTGATCGTTGCCATGCGGTGTCCTCCCATTTGCTGATGACGGCCGCTCACGACCGAGGCGGCCGGGCACACCCATCCTTGTTGTCAGCGTTCGGCGGGCCGAACCGGTTGGCCGGATGGCAGGTCGAGCCTAGCCCGGGCGTATCGGGCCGGACAAGGCGCATTCAGAGTTCTGGCCAAGAAGACCGGCAAGAAAAAGCGTTGCAACCGTAAGATCCGCCGTTGTTCCTGGGTTGATGCCGCGCAATTTCAGCGAGATGTCGAAGGCGAGGAGATCCAAGGTCCTGTCCCGCTCGCTCAACAGAACCCGCGCGAGCCCGGCGGCCTCGGCCCGAACGTCCTCGGCATAGGCCGGGCCGTGCTTGCGGCGGATATGCGTGTCCGGAAACGCGGCCATGAAGGCGAGATGGATCGCGGTCGCCTGCCATGGCTCGGCGAGGCCCTGCGCCCGCGCCTCGGCCAGGGCCGTCAGCCCCATTCCGAACAGGTCCTCGAAGCCGGTCACGTAGGCTCGCGCGATCCGGTCGGTTGCCGCCGCCTCGCGCATCGCCGTGCGAAGATCGACCTGCGGCTCCTCCGCCACGTCGTGCCTGGACGCCCGGCCGAGGCCTCCGGGATTGGCGAGCCGGATGGCCGCAAAGACCTGCCTCGCATCCTCGACATCGAGGCCGGCGAGCACCCCCTCCAGCGCCGGGCGAAGCGCGCCCTCGCGCTCGGCCGCCGCCGCAAGCGGCGCGCAGAGCAGGACGATGCCGAGATTGGTGTTCTGCCCGACGCACTCGATCGTCGCCCGCACGGCGCGCACAACGCGCTCGCCAACGCGCGTTCCCGGCCGCGCGAGTTCCGGCGCCGACGCGACGGCGCTGCGGCGGAAATCCTCCACCCGCATCCGGTGCCCGGCCGCAAAGACATGGACGTTTCCGGGCTTCAGGGCGTCGAGTTCGGCCAGGCAGGCCCTCTCATAAGCGCGGGCTATGCGCGCCGACACAGGGTCGGTCACGTCCCGGCCGCGAGCCGCGGCGCCGGCGCATGCGCGGCCCGGACGGCGCGCACGAAGCCGGCCGCGATCTCGCCGGCAATGTCGACCTCCGTGACCTGCTGCAGCCCGGACCAGGCCGGCATGGAATTGACCTCCAGCACCAGGTACCCGCCCGCCCCGTCCTCCACGAGATCGACCCCCGTGTAGTCGACCGCCGTCAGGGCGGCGGCGGCCTCCGCGAGTTGCGCCGCCGCGCGCGGCAGGGCCCAGGGCAGCGGGCGTCCCCCGCGGCGGACATTGGTGATCCAGCCGTCGCCTTCCCGGATCATGCCCGCGATCGCCCGACCGGCGCAAACGAAGACGCGGTAATCGCGCCAGCGTCCGTCGCGCCGCGCGATGTAGCGCTGCAGGTAAAACACGCCGGCCACCTCGTCCCGCTCGGGCAGGTCCTCCGGCCGCATGATCAGGCGCAGCCCCTCCCCCTGCGAGCCGAAGAGCGGTTTCAGCACGAGCGGCCGCTCCGGCCCGGCCTCCCGAGCGGCCAGTTCGCAGGCCGCAGCGCGGCTGGAGAGCACGAAGGTCTCGGGCGTCGGCACCGCGCCCCGTGCAAGCAGCAGGCTGGTCATGGCCTTGTCGACCGAGCGCTCGATGCCCACGGGGCTGTTCCAGACGATCGTGCCCGACGCGACCAGCGCATGCAGGATGCCGAGCCGAAGGGTCGTGGCTTCGAAGGTCCCGCCCGAGATGGTTCGGACGAGGAGCCCGTGCGGCAAGTCCCGCCCGAAGCCGGGCACCCGCAACGGCTCGCCCTCCCCGGTGACCACGGCGATGTCGGCCAGCGAGACCAGCACCGGCTCCACAGCGAGCCGGCGAACGGCCGCGACGAGGCGGTCCCGGTGCCACTCGCCGTTCTCGGCCGCGAGCGCGATCCGCAATCCGGCCGTCACGCGAAGGACGCCTCGACCAGGCCGGGCTCGATGCGGCCGCCGCGGTGACTCGCTCCGCTCCTGAGCGATGTGACGATGACCTCGGCCGGGCTGAAGAGATGCTTGTCGATGGCGTAGAAATCGCCGCCGGCCTTCTCGAACACACGGGCGAAGGGCGTGCCGTGGTCGCGCGAGGCGCTGCTCGGCAGCGTCTCGGCAAGCTGCCGTGCATCGCCGTCGTCGGCATCGACGAAGAGCTGCACCCGCCCGCCATAGATGATGGCGTCGTTCGTGCGCCCCATGGCGGCGAGGAAGCTCGGCGCCGGCGGCGAGAGCGGCGCGACCCCGATCCCGTCGACGATCCTGTCGAGCGGAAAACGGAGCTCGTGTGCCTTGTGGAGCGCCACCTCGAGCACGCGAGCGACCACCTGGGTCGATCCCGCGAGGCTTTGGGTCGGCGCGTAGATGAAGGTAACGGCCTCCGGCCCGAGCCCAACCGCGGCGGCGACCTTGGCCACGATGCCGGCCGGCGGCGGATCCGCGCCCTCCAGCACGAGCACGGCGGAGGAGGCCGCATCGCGGTAGGCCAGTTCCTCGAACAAGCTCTCCGCGCCGGCCGCCGCGCGGCCCGGCCCCGAACCGAGGGCGAAGAAGCTGCCGCCCTCGTCCTTGTCCGTCAGGCTCCAGCCCGCATACTGGCTGGCGAGGCAGGCGAGAACCGGGTCCGCCGAATGGACCTGGACCGAAAACGGCCAGGCCCGCACAGGTCCGGCCGGGACGATCGAGACGCGGCCGAGGCCGCCCATGCAGATTTCCGCGATGCGGCGACCAGCCTCGATCGAGCCACGCGTGCTCGCGCCGGCATCGATGACGCGCGCGCCCGACACTTCGGTCACCCGGATGCGCAGGGCACCGGCGTCTGCCGCCAGCGCCTCAACGAGCGGCGCGGCCAGTGCATTCACGCTGGGGCGCGATAGCGGTCCACCCATCCTCGTGCCCTTTCCGCTCCAGAGCGGAGCGCATGGCTGCGCACCTGGTTTGCAGCAGCGCGCGCGCCGCACGCGCGCTCGGGGCTTCGGCCGCAACGGTGCAGATCGGCGCGCCGGCCGCGATGCGGCTCCCGGGCCGCGGACGATCGGCGACGTGGTCCGGCCATGCCAGGACAGGGACAGCCCGGATCGTCCGGCTGGCGTATAGGATCGCGCTCGCCGCGGCGCCCGCCGGGGCGCTCTCCGGCTGGCCGAGGCCGCCGGCGCAGGCCTCGATGTGACGGAGCAGCAGCGGCGTCGGCCCGCGGTCGAGGAGGTCCAGCGTCGCGCCGGGCCGGGGATTGATCTCGAGCAGCCACCAGCCGCTGTCGTCCACGAGGAAGTCCGCGCTGGCGAGGCCGCGCAACCCGCTCGCCGCCGCGACTGCAGCAGCGGCGCCCGCCATTCCCCTCGCGAGCTCAGGCGCGAGCGCCGCCGGCGCGACGGCGCCGCCATAGCGGAACGGCGCGCTCCGCGAGGGTGCGGTCCATTGCTCGCTGAAGCCCAGGATGTCGCAGCCGCGTCCATCCGCCAGGACAGCGACCGAAACCGGCCTGCCCCGCACCTCCTGCTGCAGGTATTCCCCCGCCCGCAGCCTCTCGCCCGGCCTTGCGGCACGGATATGCCGGCCGCCGGATCCGCCGACGCGCTTGCGCAGCCAGCCATGCTCGCGAGGCACCGGGACGAGGGAGAGCGGGGGATGCGGGATCCCGAGCTCGGCGAGGAGCGATGCGAGGCGAAGCGGATCTTTTAGGCGCGCGATCACGGCCGCATCGGTGCCGAGCAGCCGATGCC
>JAQGJZ010000084.1 GCA_028290385.1 Enterovirga sp. | reverse complement strand
CTCGAGGTAGGCCTGTGCGGTCAGGGTGCGGCCGGCGACGATGCGGGGCCGCACGTGGGGATCGAGCGGCGCGGCCTCGTCATCGATCAGTTCGCGCAGGATCGTATAGCTCTCGGCCGCCATGATGCGCAGGTTCAGGGCAGCGACGTCGGCGAAGCCGAAGGGCAGCGCGACATCCACGATCTCGGCCCCGAGCCGCTCGAGCTCGGCGAGGGAGGCATCATAGGCCGCGAGCACCTCAGCGGTCGCAAAGCTGCGCTCGGCTTCCGGCATGCGGGCGAGGCGGAGCCCCCGGACGCCGCGCTTCAGGGTCGCGAACGGATCGGTCGGAGGCAGTTGCAGCGTGCGCGGCTCGAGCGGGTCCGGCCCCTGCATGGCCATGTAGAGCAGCGCCGCGTCCTCGACGGAGCGCGTCATGGGCCCGGGCGTATCGAGCGTCGGGCTGAGCGGCAGCACGCCGTAGGTGCTGACCCGGCCGACGGTCGTCTTCAACGCCGTGATGCCGCACCACGAGGCAGGCAGGCGCACCGAGCCGCCCGTATCGGTGCCGACAGCCCAGGGCGCGAGACCGCCCGCGACCGCGACGCCCGAGCCGCTGCTCGAACCGCCCGGCGTGCGGGGCCGCTCCAGGTCCCAGGGGTTCCAGGGCGTCCCGAGACGGGAATTCGTCCCCCAGCCGCCCATCGCGAATTCGACCGTGTGGGTCTTGCCGAGCACGATCATGCCCTGCGCGAGCAGCCGCTTGGCGAGGGTCGCGGTGCGGGTCGCCTTGCGGGCCCGCCACGCCTCGGAGCCGCCGGTCACCGTCCGGCCTTCGAGTTCGATCAGGTCCTTGAGGGCGATCGGGATGCCGTGCAGCGGCCCCACCGCGTGGCCGGACCGGATCGCGAGCGCGGCGGCCTGCGCAGCTTGCCTCGCCTCGTCGGCATAGACCTCCGCGAAGGCCTGCAGCTTCGGCTCGCGCTGCGCGATCCGGTCGAGAAAGCCGTCGACGAGATCGACGGGCGACAGGCGCTGCGCCGCCACCTCCTGGGCAAGCTGGTGGACGGGCAGCGAGGTGAGATCCGTGGACACGGTTTGCGAGCCTTTCTGGATGGAGCGCTGCGGGCGCGTGGTCAGCGCGCGGCGAACATCGTCCGGGGCAGCCACGTCGCGATCTCCGGGAAGATCGTGATGATGAGGATGCCGAGGCAGAGAACCAGGAAGAAGGGCAGCACCGCGCGCGCGACCTTCAGGATGTTGTAGCCCGTCAATCCCTGCACCACGAACAGATTGAACCCGACCGGCGGCGTGATCTGCGCGATCTCGACCACGAGCACGATGAAGATCCCGAACCAGATCAGATCGATCTTGGCCGCTTCCACCATGGGCATGATCACGGCCGTGGTCAGGACGACCATCGAGATGCCGTCCAGGAAGCAGCCGAGGATCAGGAACAGGATCGTGAGCGAGAAGATCAGCCCGTAGGGGCTGAGGCCGAGCGTGCCGATCCAGCTTGCGAGCGCGCGCGGAATGCCGGCATAGCCCATCACGACGGACAGGAAGGCCGCGGCCGCGATGATGAAGCCGATCATGCACGAGGTGCGGGTCGCGCCGTAGAGGCTTTCCTTGAAGTTCTCCCAGGTCAGACTGCCCGAGAAGAAGGCGACCAGGAGAGAGCCCACGACGCCGAGCGTCGCCGCCTCCGTGGCGGTCGCCACGCCGGCATAGATGGAGCCGATCACCGCGATGATGAGGAGGACGGTCGGCAGGAGGAGCCGCAGCCGCCTCACCCGTTCACCGAGCGGCAGGCTCGGCTCGGGCGGGGGCATCTTATCCTTGTTCAGCAGCGCCCAGATCATGATGTAGCCCATGAACAGCGCCATCATGAGCAAGCCGGGCAGCACGCCGGCCAGAAACAGCCGGGCGATCGAGACGTTGGCCGAGACCCCGTAGACGATCATGATGATCGATGGCGGGATCAGCAGGCCGAGCGTGCCGGATGCAGCGAGCGACCCGATGCTGGTGCCCTCGTGGTAGCCGCGCCGCTTGAGCTCCGGCAGGGACATCTGGCCGACGGTCGCGGCGGTGGCCGCCGATGACCCGCTGACGGCGGCGAAGATTCCGCACCCGATGACGTTCACGTGCATCAGCCGCCCGGGAAGCCGCGTCGTCCAGGGCGCGAGGCCGTTGAACAGGTCATCCGCAAGCTTGGTGCGGAACAGGATCTCGCCCATCCAGACGAAGAGCGGGAGGGCGGTCAGCGTCCAGCTGCTGACCGCGCCCCAGATCGAGGACGGCATGACGAGTTCGATCGGCGCGTCGGCAAACAGGAGCATGCCGAGCAGCGCCACCCCGATAAGCGAAACCGCGACCCACAGGCCGGAGGCGAGCAGGGCCAGAAGCGCGATGGCGAGGATCGGGCTGTAGAGAAGCGGGTCCATTCGATCCTACTCGGTAAAGCCGTCGCTCTCGGCGCGGGCGTAGAGCGGTTCCTGCCCCCGCCATACGCGGAGAAGTTCCTCGAGCGCGGCCAGCTCGAGCAGCACGGCACCTGCCGCCATCGAGAGCTGCGGGATCCAGAGCGGGATCCCCATCATGCCGGTCGAGACATCCCCGAAGGCGTAGGAATCGAGCACCATGTTGATGGCAAAGCCGGCAAACAGGGCCCCGACGACGCACAGAAAGAGCACGCACCAGACCTCCAGGGCCCACCGCACGCGAGCGGGGACATGGGTCAGGAGCAGGTTCACCCGGATGTGCCCACCAGTCCGGAACGTATGCGCCAGGGCCATGAAGGTGGCTCCTGCCATGGCGTAGCCGGCGAAATCCCCGGCGTCGGGAATGACGACCCCGAAGAGACGTCCAAGCACCTGCGCGAGCGTCAGCCCGGCGATGAGGATCATGAAGACCGCGGCGAGGATGATCCCCGCCGCGTAGACCTTGTCGAGAACGCGCATTCCGCGCTCAGCCCTTGCGATAGGCGTCGAGGATCTTCTGGCCATCCTCACCGGCCGCCTTCGCCCATTCCTGGATCAGTTGGTCGCCGATCGCCTTCAGCTCGCGCATCAGCTCCGGGCTCGGCTGCCGAACCTCCATGCCCTTCGACTTCAGGGTCTGGACCAGCTTGCCGGTCTCCTCCTCCTGCAGCTTCCAGCCCCGCTCCTCGGCGCTCTTTGCAGCCGTCAGGACGGCGTCCTTCGTGGCCTGGTCGAGGCGGCTGAAGACCCGCTCATTGACGATCGCGATGTTCCACGGAGCCATCGCTTTGACCTCGTAGAAGTACTTCGCGAAGTCCCAGGCCTGAGTGTCGACACCCGTCGCCGGCGAGGTGATCATCGCCTGGATGACGCCGGTGGAGAACGCCTGCGGCACCTCCGATTGCTGCACGGTGACCGGAATGGCGCCCATCAGCTCCGCGAGGCGGCCCGTGACGGGGTTGAAGGCGCGAAATCGCACGCCCTTGAAGTCGGCGACCGCGATGATCTCCTTGCCCGAATAGAAGGAGTTCGGCGGCCAGGTCGTGATGAAGAGAAGCCGCATGCCCTGCCGGCTCAACCGCTCCTCGATGAAGGGGCGCGCTGCCTTGAGGAGCTTCTTGCCCTCATCGTTGTTGCCCGCGAGGAAGGGCACCGAATCCACGCCGAACACGGCGTTTTCGTTCGAGTGCAGGGACATCAGGAGCTCGCCGACCTGCACCTGGCCCGTCTGCACGGCGCGCTTCACCTCCGGCTGCTTGGTCAGCGAATCCTCGGGGTGGA
>JAQGJZ010000080.1 GCA_028290385.1 Enterovirga sp. | reverse complement strand
CATCGCGGGGACGCCGAAAGGCTCTCCAAATAAAAATGATCGAGCGTTTCGGCGTCCCACGCCCCTCGCTTGTTCTTTGAACCATCAAAACACCAGACCCCGGGCCGGGGACGGCATGCGCGTGCCTTCGTGCCGGGCGAGCCGCGCCCCCTCTCCCCGACGGGGAGAGGGCTGGGGTGAGGGGGTGCGACCTCTCCGGACAGGTGCCCTCCCCTCACCCGGGCGGCCGCTGCCGCGGCCTGCTCGCCTCTCCCCGCGAGGGGGAGGGGAAACGCGAGCATCGGCAGCCGTGGGTGGTTCGGGGCGGCGCGTGCCTCGGTGACGGGCGAGCCGCGCTCCCTCTCCCCGACGGGGAGAGGGCTGGGGTGAGGGGGTGCGGCCTCTCCGGGCTCAGGGCGCAGCGCCGCCCTCCGCCGGACGAGCCCCGGACCGGGCGAGGCACGAGCGCGCGATCGCGATGACCCGGAACCGCGCCTCCGGCGCCAGTCGCTCGGCCAGGAAGTCCGTCCAGATCCCGGCGCTCTTCATCTCGGCGACCGTGCAGGCGCATGTGTCCCGCGCGACCGGCTCGGCAATGCCGGTCTGCACGTAGCTGACCGGGCACGAGCGCTCGACCCGCTCGGCCACGGCGGCGAGGTTCGGGCCCGTGACCTGGACGATGCCGTAGAGCGCTCCGAACAGGAGCGGCTGGTGCACGAGATAGATGACGAGGCTGTGCCGGCCCGCCCAGGCCAAGGCGCGGCCGAGTTTCGACCGGATCGGCGCGGCGCGGCGCTCCAGCTGGCCGCGCACGAGTTTCCCGAGGGCCAGCCCGGCGAAGACGAAACCTGTCCAGGGAAAGACCGGGACCCAATCGTTGGTGATCGGCGCATGGCTCGCGAGGCCCAAAAAGGCCAGCCCCGGCAGCTCGAACACGCCGCCCCCCGCCAGGGCCGGCACCGCCCAGATCAGGAGCGCGACACCCGCCGCGGCCCACCAGGGGGCCTGCGTAAGCGGGACCGCGAGCAGGCTCGAGAGGGCGACAGCGTGCAGAATGCCGAAGAAGATGTAGCTGTCCGGAAAGGCGAGCAGGGTCGCGCCCGTGATCATCAGGGCCGCCCCGGCAACCGTCAGGAGGCGCAGGAGAAACGGGCGCCACCGGATTCGGTCGGGATGCGCCAGCGCCAGCCCAAGTCCGACCAGCAAGAGGAAGCTCGCCGCGATCGCCCGGGCGAAAAAGCGCCAGCCCGGCTCGAGCGTCACCTCCGCCGCGATCAGGCGCAGCTCGGACAGGTCCCAGGCGAAGTGGTAGACCACCATGGCCGCGACCGCGACGCCGCGCGCGACATCGATGGCCGGCACGCGCGGGCGGGCCGGGGCATTCCTGCCCTCCAGGGCCGCATTGCTGAGACTGACCAAGGCCGCCGCTCACGGTTGGGCGAGCTGCGCTCCTCGCCGGGACGTGGAGGGGCGCCTATATCAGCTCCGATGCAGAACGACCACGAAACCCTGGCGGAGCTGGCGGACGCGCTTCGCGCCATGATCGCGCAGGGGCGCCGCGTCGTCGCCTTCACGGGCGCGGGCATCTCGACCGAAAGCGGCGTGCCCGATTTCCGCACGCCCGGTTCGCCCTGGATGGCCAACAAGCCGATCGATTTCGGCGAGTGGATGGCGTCCGAGGAGGCGCGTTGCGAGGCCTGGCGGCGCAAGTTCAGGATGGACGACATCTATGCCGGCGCGCGGCCGAGCACGGGTCACCGCGCGCTCGCCAAGCTGGTGGCCGAGGGCAAGTCGCCCGGCATCATCACGCAGAACATCGACGGGCTGCACCAGGCGGCGGGCATTCCGGACGACAAGGTGATCGAGCTGCACGGCAACGGCACCTACGCGACCTGCCTGTCCTGCGGCTTGCGGCACGAACTCGCGGATGTGCGGCGCGCCTTCGAGGCGACCGGGCAAGCGCCGACCTGCACGGCCTGCGGGGGCATGGTGAAATCCGCCACCATCTCGTTCGGCCAGGCGATGCCCGAGCGCGCGATGGGCCGGGCGCGCGAGCTCGCGCTCGCATGCGACCTGTTTCTCGCCATCGGCTCCTCGCTCGTGGTCTATCCCGCCGCGGGGTTTCCGGTGCTCGCGAAGCGCAACGGTGCGCGCCTCGTGATCATCAACCGCGAGCGGACCGATCTTGACTCTTTTGCCGATCTCGTCATCGCCGGAGAGATCGGAGACGTGCTCGGGCCGCTTGCCGCGACGCATTGACTCGCCCCTAACTGCCGGTGGATGACCTCTGATCCGCCTTTGCGCGACTCCCCTTGATGTTATGGTCACCAAGCGAATCAGCGGCGTGATTCGGGCGGTGCGCGATGTCGGACGAGTACGGTTTGCCCCCCACGCGGGCAGGCGAGGCTGATGGATTCGAGAGCCGCGGCGCCCGCGCCGAGGCCGACGTCCACGCTGCCGAAGCCGACGTCATCCAGGTCGCCGGCCGCATCAAGTGGTTCGACGTCGGCAAGGGCTTTGGCTTCATCGTCCCGGACGACGGTCAAGCCGACGTTCTCCTGCACGTGACCTGCCTCCGGCGCGACGGCTACCAGGCCGCGCATGAAGGCGCCCGCATCGTGGTCGAGGCCGCCAAGCGGGCCCGCGGCCTGCAGGCCCTCAAGGTCGTCTCGCTCGACGATTCCACCGCGATCCACCCCTCCGAGCTGCCGATGCCGCGCACGCACGAGGTGGTGGTGCCGACGAGCGGGCTCGAGGCCGCGACCGTGAAATGGTTCAACCGCCTGCGCGGCTTCGGCTTTCTCACGCGGGGCGACGGCACGCCGGACATCTTCGTGCACATGGAAACCCTGCGCCGCTACGGCATCGCCGAGCTGAAGCCGGGCGACCGCGTGTTTGTGCGCTACGGCGACGGCTCCAAGGGCCACATGGCCGCGGAAGTGCGGCTTGCGCAGAGCGCGCTTCCCGCCTCACACTAAGCGGATGCACAAGCTGATTGCCGCCCGGTCAGGCTGGGCCGCGCTCCTTGCCGTTTTCGTTCTCGCGCCCCTTCTCGCCTGGGCGCAGGCCTTCGAACCGCTGTCCATCACCACGAAGTCGGGCCAGCGCCACGAATTGCAGGTCGAGGTCGCGCGCAACGACGCCGACCGCGCGCAGGGCCTGATGTATCGGCGCAGCATGGCGGCGGACCGGGGCATGCTGTTCGACTTCGCCCGGGTCGAGCCGGTCTCGATGTGGATGCAGAACACCTACATCTCGCTCGACATGTTCTTTATCCGCCCGGACGGCACGATCGCCCGTATCGCCGAGAACACCGAGCCGCTCTCGACCCGCACCATCTCGTCCGGCGAGCCGGTGCTGGGCGTGCTCGAACTCGTGGCGGGCAGCGCGAAGCGGCTCGGCATCCACCCCGGCGACCGGGTGCAGCACCCGATGTTCAAGGCCCGCTGAACCCGGCAGCCGGGCTGGCGTTCAGCCCCCGATGAAACAGCTTTTCGCGGCCGGCCTTCTCGCCCTCTCCCTCGCCGGCTGCCAGACCGATCCGGTCTGCCGCCAGCACAGCGCCGCCACCTTCGGCCCGAGCCAGGAAGCCTGGCGGGCGATGAGCCCCGCGCAGCGGCAGGAGGCGAGCCGCAGCTTCAATGACGCGGCCCGCCGCTGCGGCTGGGAACCATGACGCCATGCCGGGCCGTGGAACTCTTGACCTTCCAGGCCCTTGAGCCCACTACGAACGCGGCCTGATCGGGGCGTAGCGCAGTCTGGTAGCGCATCTGCTTTGGGAGCAGAGGGTCGCTGGTTCGAATCCGGCCGCCCCGACCATCGCCGCTCGTGTCGAGGGACCTTCGGACCGCATGCCCGCCCGCATCTACCGGCCTGCCAAGAGCGCGACCCAGTCGGGCCTCGCCCGTACGAAGCTCTGGATCCTGGAATACGAGCAGGAGACCGCGCGCGAGATCGAGCCGCTCATGGGCTGGACCTCGTCCGGCGACATGCGCCAGCAGATCCGCCTGCGCTTCGACACCAAGGAAGAGGCGATCGCCTATGCCGAGCGGCAGGGCATCGCCTACCGGGTGGAGGAGCCGACCGAGAGCCGGCGCCGCACGATGTCCTATTCGGACAACTTCAAGTTCAACCGCACTCAGCCCTGGACGCATTGAGGCCGCCCCGCCCACCGCGGGCGGGGGTCTCTTGACCCGAAGGCCGGAACGGCCTTCAGCTTGCCGCCGCGTGGCCCCGTAGCTCAGCTGGATAGAGCAGCCGCCTTCT
>JAQGJZ010000078.1 GCA_028290385.1 Enterovirga sp. | reverse complement strand
CCCGATCATCCGCTGCCCGGACGACATCGCGGCAGTCATCAAACTGTCGAACGCCACGGCTTATGGGCTGTCCTCGGGCGTTTGCACCAACCGCCTCGACTACGTTCAGCGCTTCGTCGCCGAGCTGGAGGTGGGCACGGTGAACATCTGGGAGGTGCCGGGCTACCGGATCGAGATGTCGCCCTTCGGCGGGATCAAGGATTCCGGGCTCGGCTACAAGGAGGGGGTGGTCGAGGCGATGAAGAGCTTCACCAACGTCCGCACATGGTCGATGCCCTGGTCCGTGTGAAAAAGTTGGCAAATGTGGTGAAATTTCCGGCTTGTCCGCCGCGACGGCCCGGCGTGTACTGACGAGCGGCTCAAAACGGTCCGGGTCACACGGACGCGAGCGACAGGGGTGCTGAGATGAGGTCCTGGATCACGGCGGCGCTGACGGCCGGGCTCGTATGCGGTCTCGCGGGAGCGGCGGCGGCGCAGACAAAGACGCGGCTCACGATCTACACGGCGCTGGAAAACGACCAGCTCGCGCCCTTCAAGCGCTCCATCGAGACGAAGGTGCCCGAGGCCGAGGTGGTCTGGGTCCGCGACAGCACGGGCGTGATCACGGCCCGCTTCATGGCCGAGAAGGACAATCCCCGCGCCGACATGGTGCTCGGGCTTGCCGCCTCGAGCCTGCTCGTCTTCGACAAGGCCGGGCTGCTCGAGGACTACAAGCCGGCCGGCGTCGACCAGCTGAAGGACACGTTCCGGCCCACCAAGGGGCCGCATACCTGGACCGGCATGGACGCGTTCCTGGGCGTCGTCTGCTTCAACACGGCCGAGGCCGCGAAGGACAAGATCGCCGCCCCCGGCTCCTGGGCCGACCTGACCAAGCCCGAGTTCAGGGGCAAGGTGGTGATGCCCCATCCGGCCTCCTCCGGCACCGGCTACCTGATGGTGGCGGGCTGGCTGCAGAGCATGGGGGAGGAGAAGGGCTGGGCCTTCATGGACGGCCTGCACGCAAACATCGCGTCCTATCTCCATTCCGGCTCGGCACCCTGCGTGCAGGCGGCCCGCGGCGAACGGGTCGCCGGGCTCGCGCTCGACATGCGCGGCGCCTCGGAGAAGTCGAAGGGCGCCCCCATCGACGTGATCCTCCCCAAGGAGGGCGTCGGCTGGGAGGAGGAGGCTTTCGGCATCGTGAAGGGCACGAAGAACCTCGCGCTCGCCAAGAAGGTCGCCGATTGGGGCGCTACCCGGGAGGCGAACGAGCTGTATTCCAAGACCTACGCGATCGTCGCCTATCCGGGCGTCGAGAACACGCCGCCGAACTACCCGGCCGGTGCCGAAAAGGCGATGATCAAGAACGATCTCGGCTGGATGGCCGAGAACCGCGAGCGCGTTCTGGCCGAATGGTCGAAGCGCTACGAAGCCAAGGCGGCGCCGAAGAACTGACGCCTGCGGCAGGGGGGGCGGAACGCGCTGGGCATCACCCGATGAGCACCGCCCCGTTCCTGCGGGTTGCCGGCCTAACCCGGCGGTTCGGCGCCTTCACGGCGCTGGACGGGATCGACCTCGAGGTGCAGCGCGGGGAGTTCGTCTGCTTTCTCGGCCCGTCCGGCTGCGGAAAAACGACCCTGCTCCGCGCGATCGCAGGGCTCGACCGGCACGACGAGGGCGCGATCTGGATGGCCGGCCGGGACGTGTCGCGCGCGCCGCCCGCGGAGCGCGATTTCGGCATCGTGTTCCAGTCCTACGCCCTGTTTCCGAACCTCACCGTGTCGCAGAACGTCGGCTACGGGCTGGTCAACCTCCGCATGCGGCGGGCTGCCCGCGAAAGCCGGGTGCGCGAGCTCCTCGCCCTTGTCGGCATGCCCGAGCAGGGCACCAAATACCCGGTGAAGTTGTCCGGCGGGCAGCAGAAGCGGGTCGCGCTCGCCCGCGCGCTCGCCACCTCGCCCTCGCTGCTGCTGCTCGACGAGCCGCTCTCCGCCCTCGACGCCAAGGTGCGGGTGCGATTGCGCGAGGAGATCCGCGACCTGCAGCGGCGGCTCGGCGTGACCACCATCATGGTCACGCACGACCAGGAGGAAGCGCTCGCGATGGCCGACCGGATCGTGGTGATGAACCGCGGCGCGATCGAGCAGGTCGGCACGCCGTCCGACATCTACCAGCGCCCGGTGACGCCCTTCGTGGCCGATTTCATCGGCGCCATGACCTTCCTGGACGGCGTCGTGACCGGTCCGCAGCGCGTCCAGGCCGGTTCGATCGTGCTGGATTGCGCCGGCGAACGCGGCTTTCTGCCGGGCGCCCGGGTCAAGCTGGGCTTCCGGCCGGAGGAGATCCGGGTCAGGGGCGTGCAGGCGCAGGACGCGAACGCGCTCAGCGTCCGCATCGACGGCCTGGAGTTTCTCGGCGCCTATTGCCGGGCCCGGCTCGCGCCGGACCATGCCGGCGCGACGCCGATCACGGCCGACTTTTCCGCCAACCTCATGCGCGATCTCGGCATGGCCCCGGGGCAGACGATCCTTGTCGCGCTGCCGCCCGAGTCCATCAGGCTGTTTCCGGTCGAGGCCTGAGCGTGGCCGAGGCCGTGGCAGGCGGTGCCATCCTGACCGGAGCCGCGCCGCATCCGCGCCGGATGAGCCTCAGCGAGGCTGCGGTCGCGCGCCTGCTCATCCTGCTTCTCGTGGCCCTGCTCCTCGGCATCATCGCGCTTCCGCTCGCCTCGCTGCTGTCGAAGAGCGTGGAGGACGGGAGCGGCGCCTTTGTGGGCCTGCGCAACTTCGCGACCTACTTTTCCACCCCGACGCTGGTCGCGTCGCTGTTCAACAGCGTCGCGGTCGCGGCGCTCGCAACCGCGATCGTCGTGCCCCTGGCCTTCACCTACGCGTATGCGCTGACGCGCAGCCGCATGCGGCTGAAGGGCCTGTTCTATGCGGCGGCGCTGCTGCCGGTCTTCGCCCCCTCGCTGCTCGCCGCGATCTCGCTCACCTACATCTTCGGCAACCAAGGCTTTCTCCGCGGCGCGCTGTTCGGAAACTCGATCTACGGCCCGATCGGGATCGTGATCGCGGAGATCCTGTATGCGCTGCCGCATGCGCTGGTGATCAACGTCGCCGCCCTCGCGCTGGCGGATGGGCGCCTCTACGAGGCCGCCGAGGCGCTCGGCACGCGGCCCGCGCGGGTGTTCCGCACCGTGACGCTGCCGGGCGCCCGCTACGGCCTGATCAGCTCCGCCTTCGTGGTGTTCACCCTCGTGGTGACCGATTTCGGCATCCCGAAGGTGATCGGCGGCCAGTTCAACGTGCTCGCGACGGATGCCTACAAGCAGGTCGTCGGGCAGCAGAATTTCCCGATGGGCGCGGTGGTCGGGATCGTGCTGCTCGCCCCCGCGATCCTGGCGTTCCTGGTCGAGCGGACCGTCCAGAGGCGGCAGGTGGCGCTGCTGTCGGCCCGCGCCGTCCCGCTCGAGCCGAAGCGCCGCCCGCTCGCCGACAGCCTGCTGACCGTGTTCTGCGGCCTGGTCGCCGGCACGGTGATCGGCACCTACGGCGTCGCCGTCTGGGCCTCGTTCATCACCTACTGGCCCTACAACCTGACCCCGACGCTGGCGAACTACGATTTCGAGCGCTTCGAGCCGTCAGGCTGGGACCCGTACTGGACGTCGCTGAAGATGGCGGCGCTGACGGCGCTTCTCGGCACCGGCCTCGTCTTCACGGGCGCCTACCTGATCGAGAAGACGAAGCAGTTCGGGGCGGGCCGCTTCTTCGCGCAGTTTTTGGCGATGCTGCCCATGGCCGTACCGGGCCTCGTCATCGGGCTCGGCTATGTGTTCTTCTTTAATGCCCCGTCGAACCCGCTGAACTGGCTCTACGGAACGCTCGCGATCCTCGTCATCAACTCGGTCGCGCATTTCTACACCGTCGCCCACATGACGGCCACGACGGCGCTGAAGAACCTCGACGGCGAGTTCGAGGCGGTGTCCGCCTCGCTCAAAATCCCGTTCTGGGTGACCTTTGCCCGCGTCACCGTGCCGATCTCGATGCCGGCCATCCTCGATATTGCCGTCTATCTGTTCGTGAACGGAATGACGACGGTTTCGGCCGTGATCTTCCTCTACGGGGCGGAGACGAAGCTCGCCTCCGTCGCGATCGTCCATATGGACGAGGCCGGCACCACCTCGGCCGCGGCCGCGATGGCGAGCGCGATCGTCCTGACCGCGATCGGCGCCAAGCTCGCCCAGCTCGGCCTGTCGCGCTTCGTCTTCGCGCGCCTGCAGCGCTGGCGCGTGCGGTGACCGGGCCCGACGCACCATGCGACGTCGCAATCGTCGGGGCCGGCATCGTCGGGCTCGCGCATGCGCTGGCCTGTGCGAGGCGCGGGCTGCGGGTCGTGGTGGTCGATCGCGACGCCCGCGCGAACGGCGCGTCGGTCCGCAATTTCGGCTTCGTCACCGTGTCCGGTCAGGCGGAGGGCGCCATGTGGGGCCGCGCCCGGCGCTCGCGCGACATCTGGCTGGAGCTCGCCGAGGCGGCCGGAATCGCCATCCACCAGCGCGGCATGCTCACCGCGGCGCGGCGGCCGGAGGCAGCGGCGCTGGTCGAGGCTTTCGCGGCGGGGCCGATGGGCGATGGCTGCTCCCTCCTCACCGGCCGCGAGGCCGCGGCGCGGTTTCCGCAGCTTGCGCCAGGCGTCTCGGCCGGGCTCCTCAGCCCGCACGAGATCCGCATCGAACCGCGCGACGCCCTGCCCCGCCTCGCCGCCTATCTTGCGGCCGCGTTCGGGGTGACGTTCCTGTGGCAGACGGCCGTGACCGCGGCCGGGCCGGGCGAGCTCCTGACCAGCCGCGGCCCGATCCGGGCGCGCCGGATCGTGGTGGCGCCGGGCGACGATTCGACGACGCTGTTTCCGGACGCGCTCGCGCCCTACGGGCTCACCCGCTGCAAGCTGCAGATGCTGCGCGTGCGCCCAGACAGGCCGGTGCTGCCGCATGTGCTGATGAGCGACCTGTCCCTGATCCGCTATGGTGGCTTCGCCGACCTGCCCGAGGCCGCAGCCCTCCGATCGCGGCTCGAACGGGAGGCCGGTCCGCAGCTCGCGGCTGGCATCCACCTGATCGTCGCCGCCTCCCGCGACGGCACCTGCGTGGTCGGCGATTCGCACACCTACGACTCGACGCCGGACCCGTTCGCGGACGAGGCTATCGACCGCATGATCCTCGCCGAATACGCCGAGTTGCTGGGGGAGGCGCCGGCCGTGGTCGAGCGCTGGACCGGCACCTACGCCTCCTCGGCCGCCGCCCCCGTGGTGGTTGCGGCACCCTGTCCCGAAATCCGGGTCGTCACGGTCGCGACCGGGGCGGGGATGTCCTGCGCCTTTGCGGTGGCGGAGGACGTGGTCGAGGAGCTGGACCTGTGATGCTGCGCGCCGTCGCGGAATCCGAAAGCGATACGAACCTGACCGACCGCCGGGCCGCGTGGCAGGCCCGCGCGCTCGACGGGGACACCCGCCACCTGCTCGCCCGGGATGCCGACGCGTTTCTGCACCAATCCGTCTCCACACCCTGCCTCAATGGGATCGCGAAGGCCGAGGGGATCTGGATCGAGGACGTGGCGGGCCGGCGCTACATGGATTTTCACGGCAACAACGTCCACCACATCGGCTACGGCCACCCGCGCGTGAAGCGGGCGATCGCCGAGCAGATGGATTCGCTGCCCTTCGCGCCGCGCCGCTATGCCTGCCGGCCGGCGCTGGAGCTTGCCGAGAAGCTCGCCGCGATCGCGCCGGGCACGCTGTCCAAGGTGCTGTTCACGACCGGCGGCTCGGACGCGATCGAGGTCGCGGTGAAACTCGCCCGCACAGCCACCGGGCGCCACAAGACCCTGTCTTTCTGGGATGCGTTTCACGGCGCCGGCTTCGGCGCCTCGGCCCTGTCCGGCGAGGTGCTGTTCCGGTCGGGCCCGGCCGCCCCGCTCGTCGCGGGCGCCATGCAGGTCGCGCCCTTCGGGGGCTATCGCTGCCCCTACGGCACGGCGAGCCCGCAGGAGAGCGGCGCGGCCTGCGCCCGCATGATCGACTACGTCCTGTCGCACGACACGGACGTTGCCTGCTTCGTCGCCGAGCCGACGCGCGCCGTGCCCTACCTCCCGCCGCAGGGGTTCTGGGCCGAGGTGCGCCGGATCTGCGACCGCCACGGCGTTTTGCTGATCTTCGACGAGATCCCGACCGGGCTCGGCAAGACCGGGCGCATGTTCGCCTGCGATCACGACGGCGTTGCGCCGGATATCCTGGTGCTGGGCAAGGCGCTCGGCGGCGGCATCCTGCCGATCGCGGCCGTGATCGCCCGCCCGGAGCTCGATCTCGGGGGCGCCTGGGCTTTCGGGCACTACACGCACGAGAAGAACCCGGTGACGACCCGGGCCGCGCTCGAAACCATCGCGGTGATCGAGGACGAGGACCTGGCCGGAAACGCCGCCCGGGTCGGAACGGCCGCCCTCGCCCGCATGGAGGACATGAAGGCCCGCCACCCCGCCATCGGCGACGTGCGCGGGCGCGGGCTGGTGCTCGGCATCGAGCTCGTCCGCGACCGCGACACCAAGGAGCCTGACGGCGACCTCGCCGAAGCGGTGCTCTACCGCTGCCTCGATGCGGGCTTGTCGTTCAAGACCACGATGGGGAACGTGCTCACGCTCACCCCTCCCCTTGTCGTGACGGAATCGGAGATGATGGGCGCGCTCGCCATCATCGACGCGGCCATCGCGGCCGGGTGATCGCCGGGTGTCACCACACCACCTCGATTCCGCCCTGCCCAAACACGCTGTCGGCGGTCATCAGCGCCAGGCCTTCCAACTCGGCCTGGGCCGCGAGAATGCGGTCGAACGGGTCGCGATTGGGAAACGCGAGCAGACCGGCCCGCTTGGCATGGGCATGGCTGATTCCGAGCGGGCGCACATTCGGCTGGTCGAGAGCGGCATCGAGGTCGCGCAGGATCGCTTCGGCCTGCGCCCATTTCCCGACCCGGAACTTGGTCGCGAGCTCCCACGGCACGACGGCGCTGACGATCAGCTCGGTCGCGGGGTCTGCAATCAACGCACGGGCCCGCACGGAAAGCCGCGGGTCGCCGTCCACCGCCCAGGCCCAGGCGTGGGTGTCGATGAGCAGCCTCACGGCTCCAACTGCTCCTCCCCCAAGCCCTCCCACAGGCGCAGCTCGTCTTCTGGAAGCGGGTCGAAGAAAACCGCGTCGGGCAGCGTTGCCTGTCCCTGCAGCCGCCCGAGGATCCGCCGCTCGAGCCGGGGCGCGACCGGCGTCAACCTGACCACCGGCTCACGGCCGCGCGCGATCACGACCTCCTCGCCGGCCTCCGCCTGTGCGATGAGCTTCGACAGGTTCGTCTTCGCCTCATGGATGGTGAAAACCGCCATGTTGCCCGCCACCCGGTTTAGCTAAGCCTTAGCTAAGCACAGCCCGTCAGACCGTCAAATCACCCGGACCCTGCCATGCTCCAACGTGCGAACTGGAATTTTCCGACGTCGGTCCGCTTCGGCGCAGGCCGAATCGCGGAGCTGGCGGAGGCGGTGCGCGCGGCCGGCATGTCCCGGCCGCTGCTGGTCACCGATCCGCGCCTCGCGACCATGCCGATCGTAGAATCGGCGCTCGCGGCGCTGGACGCGGCCGGGCTCGGCCGGGCCGTGTTCTCGGACATCAAGCCGAACCCGGTCGCCGCGAACGTGGAGGCCGGCATCGCGGCCCTGCGGCAGGGCGGGCATGACGGCGTCGTCGCGTTCGGCGGCGGCTCGGCGCTCGATGCCGGCAAGGTCGTCGCCTTCATGGCCGGCCAGACCCGGCCGATGTGGGATTTCGAGGATGTCGGCGATTGGTGGACGCGCGCCGACCCGAACGGGATCGCCCCGATCGTCGCGGTGCCGACGACGGCCGGGACCGGATCGGAGGTCGGCCGCGCCGGCGTGATCACGGACGAGGCGACCCATACCAAGAAGGTGATTTTTCACCCGAAGATGATGCCGGCGATCACGATCTGCGATCCCGAGCTGACGATCGGCATGCCGCCGGCCATCACGGCCGGAACCGGCATGGACGCGCTCGCGCATTGCCTGGAAGCGTATTGCGCGCCGGGCTTTCACCCAATGGCGGACGGCATCGCGGCCGAGGGCATGCGGCTCGTCAAGGAGGCTCTCGCGCGCGCGGTGGCGGACGGACGCGACCTCGATGCCCGGGCGGACATGATGGCGGCGGCGGCCATGGGCGCGACCGCGTTCCAGAAGGGGCTCGGCGCGATCCACGCGCTGTCCCACCCGGTCGGCGCGCTCTACGACACGCATCACGGCATGACGAATGCCGTGTTCATGCCCTACGTGCTGGCCTTCAACCGGCCGGCGATCGAGGAGCGGATCGGCCGCGTGGCGGCCTATCTCGGCATCCCGGGCGGGTTCGCCGGGTTTATGGAGTGGGTGCTGGCCCTGCGCGAGCGGGTCGGCGTGCCGCACACGCTGCGCGATTTCGGCGTCGACGATGCGCGGGCGGATCTGGTCGCCGCCATGGCGCCGCAGGATCCGACGGCCGGCGGCAACCCCGTGCCGCTCGACCGCGAGGCCGCGCTCGCTCTCTTCCGGGCCGCCTACGACGGCCGGCTCTAGCTCAGCCGTCCGTGCGGATTGCGGCCATGCCCTTCACGGGCCGGAACAGCTCCAGCCGCGCATCGATCATCTGGTCGATCTTGGCATAGACCTCCGGGATCGAGAGGCCCTTGCGGCGCCCCTTCTTGCCACGCTCGAAGAAGATCGAGGCATTGGCCTTCGCGGCGGCCGGGAAGGCGGCCGTGGCGCTCTTCGCGGTCTTCGCGCCCTTCATGGCGATGAAGCGGGCGGCACCGTCGAGCCCCAGGAAGTGCGCGAGGTACATCTCGGTCGCGTTGAGCTCGCGGCCGATCTTCAGCCCAATCAGGGAAGCGTCGCGGCGCAGCATCTCGGCCGCCATTACGGCCGCGATATAGGGGTCCCGGCGCAGGTTGAGCACGCGGGTGCGCTCGGCCTCGTCCGTGATCGTCGGCTTGTCGTCGACGGTCTCCACGAGGGCGGCCTCAGCCTTGAGCCCATGCTTCGGCCCAAAAGTCTTCACCGTGTCGAGCCAGGTCCGCTCGATGAACTGAAACAGCCCTTCGGCGCTCGACGTGGACGCCTTCACCTGCGGGCGGAAGCTCGATTCCTTGTCGGCCAGCGCCATCAGGTAAATCGGGTCGACCTCCGTCGCGAGCGCGGCCTTGACGATGGTTTCTACGAGGCTTCGCGGCAGCTCGCGGGACCCGAAGCGGAGGAATTCCTCGGCCTCGTCGCGGCGCTCTTCGAAGCTCGGGCTCTGGATCTCGTGCGCACCGACCGTGGCGACGCTGAGGTCAGGCGTGCCGCTCGAGGCCGGGCTCACGACCTCTCCCGGGCGGTTGACGCTCGCGGCCGACACCTCGGGGGCGCCCTCGGCGGCCCGAAGGGTCACGCCGGGAGGGATCGCGACCGCGATGCTGTGGCCCTGCACGGGGCGACCCGGCTCGATGCCGTTCTCGGTCGGCTCGGTCAAATGTTCGATCAGCGCCGGGAAGACGGGCTGGAGCGTGAAGCGCTCGCCGGCCGCATGGGCGGTTCCGAACGGCGCCAAGGCCGAATTCGGCACCGCGCTGCAGGCAATAAGGCCGAAGCTCACCACGGCCGTGACGCGTCCGACGCGGGTGCCTGCCCGATCAATCGTGTCGAGCATCGTGCTCAGGCGACGACGGCCGGGCCCGCGGGCCTTCAGCCAAAGAACGGGATCTTGCGTGTCCAGATCGAGCTCGATTGCCTTCGTGGATGTCGCCTCGGTCCGAACCTGCATTTCACCTCCGATCAGCTCCGCCCGAAGTTGGGCCGCCGACGGGCCCCCTTTCGCCGGGGCTTGTGGCTGGAATGCGACCGGACAAAGATTTTTTGGAACCGGATGGGAGATGGCAGAGTTATCTCTGCTTTTTTGCCCCAGAGAGCCGTGCCGCTTCGCTCAATGATCGCGGCCAAGGTTCGTTTGCACGCGCGCAATCAACCAGGTGCTGCGCCGCGGCCAAGGTCGTCCTACTTCTGGGTCGAGCCTCAATGCTGTCGAGAAGCGCGCCAATGACGAACGGCATCCACCACGTGACCGCAATCGCTGGTCCCGCCCGCCGCAATCTGGACTTCTACACCCGCGTCCTGGGACTGCGGCTGGTCAAGAAGACCGTCAACTT
>JAQGJZ010000069.1 GCA_028290385.1 Enterovirga sp. | reverse complement strand
CCGGCCCTGGTCCGACAGCATCGTGAGGGTCGCGGCCTGAATACGGTCGAGCGCAGCCCGGATCTCCTCCAGATAAGCGCGGCCCACCGGCGTGAGGATGAGTTGCTGGGGCGTGCGCTCGAACAATTTCAGGCGAAGGTAATCCTCCAGACCGCGGATCTGCCGGCTCACGGCGCTCTGCGTGATGTTCAGTTCGGCCGCCGCCCGCGTGAAGCTGAGATGCCGTGCGGCGGCTTCGAATGTGCGCAGCGCCGACAGGGAGGGAAGAAACCAGGCCATCCGCCATGGTATTCCGAAAAGTCATGTTGTCACGATCATTCCTCGTTTGATGGGGGCCCGGGCAAGCTCGTAGGCAGGCGCACTGCCAAGGGCGCCAGCGTCGAATGTGGCGCGCTTCGCTCGGCGACCAGCCCGGCGAGAGGACCGAATGCCTTCCACGATCGACATCAGGACCACCGAGGTCCTCGTCCTTGGCGGAGGCATTGCGGGATTCCGAGCTGCGGTCGCGGCCGCCGAGGCGGGCAGCCAGGTCACCATCGTCTTTTTTGCGCGCGGCGCCTCTCCCTACATCATCGGGTGCAACGCTCCGATCGCCCACGCGGACGGACGCGACACCCCCGAGACGTATTTCGACGACATGGTCCGTGGCGGGTACGGCCTGAACGACCGGCGCCTGGTGCAGCTGGTCGCGACCGAGGCCGCCGCAGCCCAGCAGGAGCTCTCGGCGATCGGCGTGCCCTTCGCGGGCGCCGACGGCCGGCTCGACCAGCGCCACCTGTCCGGAAATACCTATCGCCGCTCCATCTACGTGCCCGAGGGGACTGGGAAGGCCATCCTGGATCATCTCCATGCCCGGGCCCGCAGCCTGGGCATCGCGATGCTACCGGGTCGGAAGGTGGTGCGCTTGCTGCAGGACGGTCCGGACGTGGTCGGCGCCCTGCTTTGGGAACGCAAGCTGGGCCTCAGCGCGGTCGCGGCGAAATCCGTGGTGGTCGCGCTCGGCGGCATCGGCCGTCTTTATGAGGACAGCACCTATCCGGGCGATGTCGGCTGCCACGGCTACGGGCTCGCCCTCGAGGCCGGCGCGAGCCTGATCGACATGGAATTCGTGCAGTTCGAGCCGGTCGTGACCGTCTGGCCCGAGGCCTGCGCGGGCATGGAAATGCCAACCGGCATGCTCGGCGAAGGTGCGCATCTCCTCAATGCCCAGGGAGAGCGGTTCATGTTCCGCTACAACCCGGAGCACGGCGAAAAACACATCGAAAAAGCGAAGATGTCGCTCTGCATCCAGCGCGAGATCGACGAGGGCCGCGGTTTCGAGGACCGCACGGTGCTGTTCGACACGACGGTCGTGCCGCGCGAGGGGCTCGAAAGCTACGTCTCGCATTGCAAGCGGCTTCGGGCCGCGGGGGTGGAGCCGACCACGGTCGCTCCTCGGGTGCGGCCGGCCGCGCACAGCCAGATGGGCGGGGTGTTCATCGATGAGACGGGCTGGTCGGGCATTCCCGGCCTCTATGTCGGGGGCGAAACGGCCGGCGGTCTGCACGGCGCGAGCCGCCTCGCCGGCAACGGGTGCAGCGACACGCTTGTCACGGGCGCGGCCGCCGGGCGCGGCGCCGCCCGGGCCAAGGGATCATCGGCCGACCGGGATTGGGGCGCCGCAGTCAAGCGCGCCGCCGAGCAGCTGGACGCTTTTGTCCGCCCGGGCGACGCGCGCTGCGACGAGTTCAAACGCCAACTCCGGCAGGTGATGCCGAAGGCGGCCGGCATCTGGCGCTCCGGCCACGCGGCCGAGGAGGGCCTGCTGCGGCTCGGCGAACTCGGCGCCTCGCTGGACAGCGTCGCGGCGCGTGACGAGGCCGAGGCCATCGAGGCGCTCGAGGCGTCCCGCATGCTGACGGTCGCGAAGATCATCGTCAGCGCCGTTCTGGCCCGGACCGAGAGCCGCGGAGCGCACCAGCGCACCGACTGCCCGGCGCAGGACGACGCGAACTGGTTGCAGCACCTGAGCTACCGTCTCGCCGCGGACGGGAGCATTCTGCAGGACCTCACCCCCATCCATTGAACCAATCCCGCACGGCGCAACGACCCGGCGGGCAGGAGGATCGTGTTGGATTTCGAACTGACCGACGATCAGCGCATGGCCGTCGACGCCTGGACCAAGGTGATCGAGCGCGACATCCTTCCGATCACGAAGGAGTACCGGGACAGCTTCATCCCGAAGGAGGCCGCGCACCGGCTGCTCAAGCTGTGCGGCGAGTATGGCGTCGGCAACGGCTGGGTGGGTGAGGAGGATGGCGGGCTCGGGCTCGACTATCTGTCGAGCGGCCTGCTGTTCGAGGCGCTGTCGCGCCACGCGCCCGATCTCGCCGGCATCGCCTGGGTGACCGAGGGCGCGTCCCTGAAAGTGGCCCGGACCGGATCTCCCGAGCTGAAGGCGCGCTATCTGCCCGGGCTGGTCGCGGGCGACATCATCGGGTGCTCCGCCATCAGCGAGCCCGGCATGGGCTCCAGCGTGCGCGAGATGCGCACGCGCGCCGAGAAGCGCGGCTCCAACTTCCACATCACGGGCGAGAAGATGTGGACCTCGAACGCGTCGATCGCGGACATCGTGATCGTCGTGGCGAAGACCGGCGAGAACGAGTTCACGATGTTTCTCGTGGACCGGGAGGAGCACGGCTTCCAGACGCAGGAGATCGACAAGCTCGGCCTGAACGGCTGGTCCATGGGCCAGATCGTATTCGACGACGTCGTGGTTCCGGAGGCGAACGTGCTCGGCGTCGTCGGTGGCGGGCTGCGCGAAACCTTCAAGGGCTTCGAGCGGTCGCGCTGCTTCGTGTCCACGCTGGCGCTCGGTATCGGCCAGGCGGCGCTCGACGACAGCCTCACCTATGCCCGCGACCGCCGCACCTTCGGCAAGCCGATCGCCGGCCACCAGCTCGTGCAGGCGCTGATCGCCGACATGGCGACCAAGCTGCACGCCTCGCGGCTTCTCGTTTACCGGGCGCTCGCGAAACTCGCGACCGGGCAGCGCTGCGAGTTGGAGGCCGCCATGGCCAAGTCGTTCACGACCGAGTCGGTGCGCGAGATCGCCTCCCAGGCGATCCAGATCCACGGCGCCTTCGGCATCACGCGGGAGTTCCCGGTCGAGCGCCACCTGCGCAACGCGCAGATGCTCACGATCCCGGACGGCACGACCCAGATCAACCAGCTGATCATCGGCCGCTTCCTCACGGGCGAGAACGCGCTCGCCTGAGGGGTTTCCCCGGCGCGGGCGCTCGCTCAGGCGGCCGCCCGCTCCGGATTGCCGAGCACCCGGTCGGCGATCATGCGGCCGATCGGAATGGCCGAGGTCGCGGCCGGGGACGGCGCGTTCAGCACGTGCAGCATGCGGTCGGTTTCGCCGAACATGAAATCGTGCACCAGCGTGCCGTCGCGCAGCACGGCCTGGGCCCGGATGCCGGTCGGATGCGGGCCGAGATCGTCCAGCTCCAGCGCCGGGCAATAGCGCCGGCACAGTTCGAGATAGCCGGAGCTCGACACCGTGTTCTTGAACTCGGAGATCGCGGAGCGCCAATGCGTGCGGGCGGTCGCCCAAAGGCCCGGAAATGCGAGCGCTTCGGCGGCATCCTTCATGTCCACCGAGAACCGGCCATAGCCTTCGCGGGCAAAGCCCAGCACGGCATTGGGGCCGACCGTGACGCTGCCATCGATCATGCGCGTCAGGTGGACACCGAGGAACGGCAG
>JAQGJZ010000065.1 GCA_028290385.1 Enterovirga sp. | reverse complement strand
CCCACCCGACCACCTCCCGACAGGGCAACCTGTTCGGGATGATCGGCATGGGCATCGCGATCGTGACGACGCTGGCCGGCCACCCGCCGGGCGGCGTGCTCGGATGGCTTCTCGTGATCTTCGGCCTCGGCATCGGTGGCGGCATCGGTGCCGTCGTGGCCCGCCGCGTCCCGATGACCGCGATGCCGCAGCTCGTCGCAGCCTTCCACTCGCTGGTCGGCCTCGCGGCCGTGCTGGTGGCGGCCGGCGCGCTCTACGCCCCGCAGGCCTTTGGCATCGTGAACCCGGGCTCCGGCCGCATCTTCGGCGCCTCCCTGTTCGAGATGGCGCTCGGCGCCGCGATCGGCGCGCTGACCTTCACGGGCTCCATCATCGCGTTCCTGAAGCTCGACGGCCGCATGTCGGGCAAGCCGATCATGCTGCCGCAGCGCCATGCGCTGAACATCGGCCTCGCCGTCCTGCTCGTGATCCTGGTCATCGTCCTCATCCAGACGGAAAGCCACTTCGCGTTCTGGATGATCGTGCTCGTCTCGTTCGTGCTCGGCGTGACGCTGATCATCCCGATCGGCGGCGCGGACATGCCGGTCGTCGTGTCGATGCTGAACTCGTATTCGGGCTGGGCCGCGGCCGGCATCGGGTTCACGCTCGGCAACCTCGCCCTGATCATCACGGGCGCGCTGGTCGGCTCCTCCGGCGCCATCCTGTCCTACATCATGTGCAAGGGGATGAACCGGAGCTTCATCTCCGTGATCCTCGGCGGCTTCGGCGGCGAGAGCGCGGGTGCCGCGAGTGGCGCGGTCGAGACCCGGCCCGTCAAGCAGGGCTCGGCGGACGACGCGGCCTTCATCATGAAGAATGCCGCCAAGGTCGTCATCGTGCCGGGCTACGGCATGGCGGTCGCCCAGGCCCAGCACTCGCTGCGCGAGATGGCCGATACCCTCAAGAAGGAGGGCGTCGAGGTGAAATACGCCATCCACCCGGTGGCCGGCCGCATGCCCGGGCACATGAACGTGCTGCTCGCCGAAGCGAACGTCCCCTACGACGAGGTGTTAGAGCTCGAGGACATCAACGGCGAGTTCCCGCAGGCGGACGTCGCCTTCGTCATCGGGGCCAACGACGTGACGAACCCGTCCGCGAAGACCGACCCGACCTCGCCTATCTTCGGCATGCCGATCCTGGATGTCGAGAAGGCGAAGACCGTGCTGTTCATCAAGCGAGGCATGGGGTCCGGCTATGCCGGCGTCGAGAACCCGCTCTTCTTCAACGACAACACCATGATGCTGTTCGGCGACGCGAAGAAGATGGTCGACGAGATCAACAAGAGCCTCGCGCACTGAGGCGCGTCACTCCCGGCCTCTCCGGCCCTCTTTCCCCGCGCAGCCTTGATCCCATCGGCTGACGCGGGGCTTGCCTTCCAGGCCGCGCAGACGGCGCCTCCCCACATCAAGCGGCTGTTCGGCCCGAGGCTGCCCCGATACGGGCAGGCCTGCGCGTCAGAAGATGCAGACCAGCAGCAGGCCGGCGATCATCAGCACGCCGCCGAGAAGCCGCCAGAGGCCGGCGACGTGGACGTCAAAGCCGAGCCAGCCGAAATGGTCGAGCAGAATGGAGGTCACGATGGCCGACGTGACCGTCAGGCCCGTGAAGGCGGCGGCCCCGACTCGGCCTGCAATCAGGATCATCGAGAGAACGTAGACGGCCCCGAGGGCCCCGCCGAGCCAGCCCCACCAGGGCACCGCGGCCACCTTCTCGGCGCTCGGCACGCCAAGCCCCATGAAGGGAGCCGCGAGGAGATAGACCGTCGCGCCGACCGCAGCCACGACGAGCGCCGCCAGGATCGGCTGATCGAGGGACTTGTTCAGGGTAACGTTGGCGCCTGACTGCGCCGTGTTGAGTGCGCCTGCCACGATGGCGAAAAGATAGAGAAGCCAGCTCATTCGCGGCCGATCCTGCACGAACCCGACGGGAAGCGCGGCGGCAGCGGGGCAGCTCACGCAGGACGTGAACGCGGCCGAGCAGGGTTCCGGTTTTTTGGTCCGGGACCGCACATCATGTCACCGGGTCGACGCGCGCCCGGCAAAGAAAAGCCCGGCCGAAGCCGGGCTCTCGTCAACGCGCGGAGCGCTTACCGGTCGCCGCGGAGCGTATCCTTGACGCCGCCGACCGTGTTCTGAACGGTGCCGGCCGCCTTCTGGGTCTTGCCCTCGGCTTCGAGCTTGGTGTCGCCGGTGATCTTGCCCGCGATGTCCTTCAGGGTGCCCTTGGCCTTCTCGACGGCACCTGCGACGCGATCTTTGTCCATGGGAATCTCCTCTGCCTCTGGGCCCTCAACCCGCAGCAGGGCCTCCGGTTCAGGCGAAAGGTTGGGAATCGGACGCAGGGCGGTGCGGCGTGTCGCCTCTACCCGGCCGCTTCCTCGATCCGCTCCATGTCGTCGTCCGAGAGGCCGAAATGGTGCCCGATCTCGTGCACGAGGACGTGCGTCACGAGGTGGCCGAGCGTTTCGTCGTGCTCGGCCCAGTAATCCAGGATCGGCCGGCGAAAGAGCCACACCATGTTCGGCATCTGGCCCGTCCCGAGCAGGCCTGGCTCGCCGCCCTGCGCGAGCCCAACCCCGCGAAAGAGGCCGAGCAGGTCGAACGGGCTTTCGAGGCCGAGCTCATCCAGCATCTCGTCCTCGGGAAGATCTGCCACCTGGACGGCCACGCCGGCGCAACGCTGCCGGAACAGCTTCGGCAGCCCGTCGAAGGCGTCCTGCGCCAGCCGCTCGAACTCGGCGAGGTCAGGCGCGCGCAGCTCCGACCAATTCACGTCTGCGTTCAAGGCTCACCACCAGCGAAGCTGCAGGCCGAGCCACCAGACCAGGCCCGCCGCGACCAGGACCGAGATCGCCCGCCCGATGCGGCGGCCCCAGAGTTCGACCGGGTCGGTCCCGCCGCCCTCGGCGGCCCCGATCGCGTCGCGGCCGGAAAAATGGTCGGCCGCGCGCTGCCCGACGCGGGCGAGCGAGGACGAGCCCACGGTTTCGCTGTCCCGCCGGACGCGCTCCAGCGTCTCCCGACTGTCCCGATCCCGATCGCTGCTCACGCCCTGAACCCCGTGCCGGCCACGCGAAGCGCCGGCGGCCCGCATTGTTTCCATCCCATCGAGAGGCGGCAACCCGGCGGCCCCGGGAAGCGCGCCTGAGGAGGCAGGCTGCGCCGACGTGCCGCCTCCACGTGCCGCCTCCCTCCCGGCGGCTCACGCCGCCGCGGCTTCGAGCCGCTTGGCCAGCACCTTGTCGACCCGACGCCCGTCGAGGTCGACGACCTCAAAGCGCCAGCCCAGCGTTTCGACCGTCTCGCCGGCCGCCGGCAGGTGCTGGAGCTCGCCGATGACAAGCCCCGCGACGGTTTCATAGGAGCGCCGCTCCGGCAGGGTAAGCCCGAGCATGTCGGCCATCTCGTCGACCGGCATCCAGCCCGCGAGGAGCCAGGACCCGTCGTCCCGGCGGACGGCCTCCGGGTCCGATCCGCCCTCGTCCGACTTGAAGGCGCCCGCGATGGCATCGAGGATGTCGGCGGGTGTGGCGAGGCCCTCGAAGTGGCCGTACTCGTCATGAACGAGGGCCATGGGCACCTCGGCTTCGCGCAGAACCGTGAGGGCGTCCAGCGCGTCCAGGGTGTCCGGCACGACCGGCGCGGTCCGCATATGCGCCCGCACGTCCAGCGCCTCGCCTCGGATGAGCGGGGTCAGCAACTCGCGAACCTGGATGACGCCCAGCATGTTGTCGGCACTGCCCTGGCCGACAGGCAGGCGGGAATGAGTCGTCGTCGCAAGCCGCTCGCGCAGCCGCGGCTCGTCGTCGTCGAGGTCGAGCCACTCGCATTCCGTGCGCGGCGTCATCACCGAACGCACCGCGCGATCGCCCAGCCGCATCACGCCGGAGATCATCTTACGCTCGTCGACCTCCAGGATGCCGGCCGTCTCGGCCTCGGCCATGACGGTCCGGATCTCCTCCTCGGTCACGGCATTCTCGGATCCGACCGACTGCCCCATCATGCGGAAGATCAGCCGGGTCGAGGCATCAAGCAGCCACACGACGGGCGCCGCGATCCTGGACACGACCGACATCAGCGGAGCGACCGCGCAGGCGATGGTCTCCGGGTTCCGCAGGGCGAAGTTCTTCGGCACCAGTTCGCCGACGACCACCGACAGATAGGTGATCACCGCGATCACCAGGACGTAGCCGAGAGGCCCCGCGATCCGCTCCGGCACGCCTTGGGATTCAAGAATCTCGGTGAGATGGCCGCCGAGCGCGGCACCGGACACGGCACCCGCCAGGATGCCGACCAGCGTGATCCCGATCTGGACCGTGGACAGAAAGCGGCCCGGGTCTTCGGCGAGGTCCAAGGCTGTCGCGGCGCCGCGCCGGCCCGCCTCAGCCATTCCCTTCAGGCGCGCCCTGCGCGCCGAGACCACCGCCAGCTCCGACAGGGAAAACACCCCGTTCAGGAGAATGAGACACACCGCGACCGCGAATTCGAGCAATGACCCGTAGGGCCGGCCCCGAACGGTCCGGTCCTCTCCATGCTGTTGAGGGTCACCAAAGAATGATGAGCGCAGGTCCTCTGGTCAAGATGAAGCCCGGCCGAACCGGAGGACGTTTAGCGAGCAACCGCGGGTGAGGCAGCGGGCAGGTAGGCGCCAGCACTCGTGAACGTTCCGATCACGTATCCAAACGCCGAAGGCGTAATCGCCTCGCGGGCAAGGCCGGCCCTTGCCAACTCGGCCGCAGCTTGATCGGTTTTGGGCAGCACAAACAGCTTTTCACCGATGCGGATCCCCGCAAACTCGCTTTGCGGGCGAAGCCCGGATGCGGCGAGCATCGTGCCGGGATCAGTGTCCCGCGCTGCAAGGCGCGTGTCGATGCCATCCACTCGCCGGCCGATCGAATCCACCTTGGCGTCTAGGGAATCGAAGCGCTTCTCGACCGCATCGAAGCGCTTCTCGAACTGCTCAACGCGGGCCTTGATCGCCCCGACATCGGAGGACATGGACCACATTGCCGGGACCGTGAGGCCCATGAGGACGGTTGCGACCGCCAACACGACGGTCAGCCCGGACAACACGTAGGCAGGCACCCGGTCCATACGGAGAATATAGCGCGGGATTCCATCCCGCGCCATGTCGTCCCCGTTGGAGGCCGGCGATGCGCCGCCGGCCGCACCCCCGTTCCGTCACCCGCCGATGTTGAACCCGGCGAGCGCGGCCATCCGGACGAGATCGGTGTCGGTTGCCCCGAGCGAGACGATCTGGACCGGCTTGTCCAGGCCAACGATCAGCGGGCCGACCACCGTCGATCCGCCGAGTTCCTGGAGCATCCGGGTCGAGATCGAGGCCGAGTGGAAGGCCGGCATCACGAGCACGTTCGCCGGGCCGGAGAGGCGGCAGAACGGATAGGCGGCCATGTGCTCGGGATTGAGCGCGACGTCGGCGGCCATGTCGCCGTCATACTCGAAATCGACCCGCATGCCGTCCAGCACCTTCACGGCCTCGCGGACGTGGCGCGAGCGCTCGCCCTCCGGGTGGCCGAAGCTCGAGAAGGCGAGAAGCGCCACGCGCGGCTCCATGCCGAGCCGGCGGGCGGCACCGGCCGCCTCGACCGCGATCTCGGCGAGCGCGTGCGCGTCCGGCATCTCGGTCACGGCCGTGTCGGCGACCAGCACCGTGCCGACACGCGTCAGGCAGAGCGACACGCCGATCACCCGATGACCCGGCTTGTCGTCGATGACACGGCGCACGTCGTGCAGGGCCACGGAGAAGTTACGGGTCACGCCCGTGACCATCGCCTCGGCATCGCCCAGCGCCACCATGGCGGCGGCGAAATGGTTGCGATCCTGATTGATGAGGCGCTGGCAATCGCGGAACAGGTACCCTTTGCGCTGCAGCCGCTCGTACAGGTACTGGGCGTAGGCCGCGTTGCGGTCCGACAGGCGGGCGTTGTGGATTTCGATGTCCCGCCCGTCGATCTCGACGCCGGCCTGCTCGGCCGCCGCCCGCACGCGATCCTCGCGGCCGACCAGAATGGCCGTGCCGAGTCCCTGGTTGGCGAAGGACAGCGCGGCGCGAATGACCTGCTGCTCCTCGCCCTCCGCGAAGACGACGCGCTTGGGATGTTTCCGCACCCGCTCGAAGACGTGGGACAGAACGCCGGCCGTCGGGTCGCGCCGGGCTTGGAGCTCGGTCTTGTAGCGGCGCACATCGGTGATGGTTTTGCGCGCCACGCCCGTGTCCATGGCCGCCTGGGCGACCGCCGGCGGCACCGTGGAGATCAGGCGCGGGTCGAACGGCACGGGGATGATGTAGTCGCGCCCGAAGCGCGGCCGCGAGCCCTGATAGGCGGCGGCGACCTCATCCGGCACGTCCTCGCGGGCGAGTTCGGCGAGCGCCTGCGCGGCCGCGATCTTCATCTCCATGTTGATGGAGGTCGCGCGCACATCGAGCGCGCCGCGGAAGATGTAGGGGAAGCCCAGCACGTTGTTGATCTGGTTCGGGTAATCCGACCGGCCGGTCGCCATGATGGCGTCGTCCCGGATCGCCGCGACCTCCTCGACCGTGATCTCGGGGTCGGGATTGGCCATCGCGAAGATGATCGGGTTCGGCGCCATCGACCGGATCATCTCCTCCGTGAAGGCACCCTTCACGGACAGCCCGAAGACCGCGTCGGCTCCGTCCATGGCATCGGCGAGGCTGCGCTTGTCGGTCTTCACCGCATGCGCCGACTTCCACTGGTTCATGCCCTCGGTGCGGCCCTGGTAGACCACGCCCTTGGTGTCGCAGAGGATCACGTTCTCGGGCCGGAGGCCGAGCGCCTTGAGCAGGTCGAGGCAGGCGATGCCGGCCGCGCCCGCGCCATTGCAGACGAGCTTCGTCTTCTTGATGTCGCGCCCGGTGAGCTGGATGGCGTTCAGCATGCCGGCCGCCGCGATGATCGC